>NZ_PDEL01000009.1:0-263985 GCF_002556465.1 Klebsiella sp. MBT K-1
CGGGTCGTTAGCTCAGTTGGTAGAGCAGTTGACTTTTAATCAATTGGTCGCAGGTTCGAATCCTGCACGACCCACCATCCTGAATCGTTCCAGTTAGCAGTAAACCCGCAAGGGGTCGTTAGCTCAGTTGGTAGAGCAGTTGACTTTTAATCAATTGGTCGCAGGTTCGAATCCTGCACGACCCACCAATGTAAAAAAGCGCCCTAAAGGCGCTTTTTTGCTATCTGCGATATCCAAGATTCGAACCTGCCGCAGGTTTGAGTCGAACGAAGAGAGACAACGGAGCCGCCCGCGGCGACGGCCGGAAGGGCGAGCGAAGCGAGTCATCCTGCACGACCCACCAATGTAAAAATGGCGCTGGCGGCGCTTTTTTGCTATCCAGCCTTCGCTTAAATATTACAACCTTCCCATACTGCGCTATTCCATCTTATCGTTGTGCGCACCCGTGCACGGGCCGGTAGCCCGGACAGATGCGCAGCATCGCCTCCGGGAAATGCTCCTGCTCCCTGAGGGGCAAAATTCCTCACGACATTTTCCGCACAATCGGCTATCTTGTTTAGCATATAAAACACTATGGCCGACTAATACCTCTCTGCAGGCATTATCACGGTCTGAAAGTTAAGCCAGCGAAACGAGACTGCAAGATGAGCGTAATGTTTGACCCGGAAGCGGCGATTTACCCTTTTCCTCCGAAGCCAATGCCGTTAAACCGCGATGAGAAGCACTTTTATCGTGAAAAAATTAAACGCCTGCTGCGCGAGCGCGATGCGGTGATGGTGGCTCATTACTACACCGACCCCGAAATCCAGCAACTGGCCGAAGAGACCGGCGGCTGTATCTCAGATTCCCTGGAGATGGCGCGCTTCGGCGCCCGACATTCCGCCTCAACGCTGCTGGTTGCCGGCGTGCGCTTTATGGGAGAAACGGCAAAAATCCTCAGTCCGGAAAAAACCATCCTGATGCCCACGCTGCATGCGGAGTGTTCGCTCGATCTGGGCTGTCCGATCGAGGCGTTTAGCACTTTCTGCGACGCTCATCCGGATCGTACGGTCGTGGTCTACGCCAATACTTCAGCGGCGGTCAAGGCGCGCGCCGATTGGGTTGTGACGTCGAGCATCGCCGTGGAACTCATTGAGCATCTTGATAGCTTGGGTGAAAAAATCATCTGGGCGCCGGACCGCCATTTAGGCAGCTATGTGCAAAAACAGACCGGCGCCGACGTGCTGTGCTGGCAGGGCGCCTGTATAGTTCATGATGAATTCAAAACTCAAGCGCTGGCAAGAATGAAGGCGCTTTATCCCCAGGCCGCGGTGCTGGTTCACCCGGAATCACCGCAGGCGATTGTTGATATGGCTGACGCGGTGGGGTCAACCAGCCAGTTGATCAATGCCGCTAAAACGCTGCCGCACACGCAGCTCATCGTCGCCACCGATCGCGGTATTTTCTACAAAATGCAGCAGGCGGTACCGGAAAAAGAGCTGCTGGAAGCGCCCACGGCAGGCGAAGGGGCAACCTGCCGGAGCTGCGCGCACTGTCCATGGATGGCGATGAACGGCCTGCAGGCGATTGCTGAAGCGCTGGAGAAGGGGGGCGCTGAACATGAAATTCATGTTGATGAGCAGCTGCGGACCGGGGCGCTGGTTCCGCTAAACAGAATGCTCGATTTTGCGGCTACACTTCGGGGATAGATCATTACTGCGTTACAGAACGCTCTGGGGATAAGATGGATTTTTTTAGTACGCAGAACATATTAGTGCATATACCAATTGGCGCCGGGGGATATGACCTGTCGTGGATTGAAGCGGTCGGCACCGTCGCTGGCCTGCTGTGCATCTGGCTGGCGAGCCTGGAGAAGATCGCTAACTATGCCTTCGGGCTGATCAACGTCACGCTGTTTGCCATTATCTTCTTTCAGATCCAGCTCTACGCCAGCCTTCTGCTGCAGATCTTTTTCTTCGCGGCCAACGTCTACGGCTGGTACGCCTGGTCGCGGCAAACTAGTGATAACCAGGCGGAACTGCAAATCCGCTGGCTACCGCTGCCGAAAGCGTTAGGCTGGCTGGCGGCCTGCGTGGTGGCGATTGGCCTGATGACGATATTTATTAACCCGGTGTTCGCGTTTCTGACGCGGATTGCCGTGGCGCTGATGCAAACCCTGGGCCTGCAGGTCGCCATGCCGGAGCTGCAGCCGGACGCCTTCCCGTTCTGGGACTCCTGCATGATGGTGCTCTCCGTCGTAGCGATGATTCTGATGACGCGCAAATATGTCGAAAACTGGCTGCTGTGGGTGATTATAAACGTCATTAGCGTGGTGATTTTCGCCCTGCAGGGCGTCTATGCGATGTCGCTCGAATACCTGCTGCTGACATTTATCGCGCTCAACGGCAGCCGCATGTGGATTAACAGCGCGCGTGAGCGCGGCTCTCACGCGTTTTCCCGTTAATGGTGGTGATGATGTCCATGCCCGGCGTGCGTCATGTTCAGACGGCACTCCGGGCCGCTACAGGGCTGATACTCCATCTGCACCGTAATATGTTCAATCTCATACTTATGCTCCAGGAAGTCGAGGATCCGGTCCAGAAGACCGTCGTGATCGTGCGGCGGTACCACCTGCACGTGCAGCGTCATCACCGTTTTTTCTCCTACCAGCCAGGCATGAACGTGGTGTACGTCGCGAACTTCCGGTATCGAGCGGCGCAAATCGCGTTTTAATGCGTCGACGTTAAGCGAACGCGGCGCGCCCTCCAGCAGTTCATTGACGCTCTCCTGCAGCAGACGCCAGGCGCTGCGCAGAACCAGGCACGACACCAGCACGGACAGAATAGGATCGATAGGCGTCCAGCCGGTGGTGAGGATCACTATCGCGGCAATAATGGCGCCAACCGAACCGAGCAAATCCCCCAGCACGTGCAGCGCGGCGGCGCGCACGTTGAGGTTACGCTCCTCGCTGCCGCGATGCAGGATCCAGAAGGCCAGAATATTGGCCAGCAGCCCGGCAACGGCGATGATCATCATGGTTTTACCGGCAACCGGCTGCGGATGATGAAAGCGCTGAATGGCCTCCCAGACGATCAAAATAGTAATGACCACTAAGGCGATGGCGTTGAGGAAGGCCGCAAGGGTCGTCAGGCGCAGCCAGCCAAAGGTGTGTTGGGCGTTGGGCGGGCGACTGGCGAAACGCACGGCCAGAAAGGCGAACAGCAGCGCCGCGGCGTCCGTCAGCATATGTCCGGCATCGGCCAGCAGCGCCAGCGAACCTGAAATGAGTCCGCCTGCGACCTCAATCAACATGAATCCGGCCGTGACGCAGAACGCCAGCAGCAGCCGACGGGCATTCTTATCTTCGGCGGATGGTGGAGAACGATGCGAGTGCGATTGCCCCATGGTGACATCCCTACATTATTATTTTGATGATTACTTTATGACATGATTCGCGTTTTGGGGTGAATAAAATGAAAAAAGGAGAGCCTTAGCTCTCCTTAACGCTGGCATCCCACCTTGATTACTGCGTGGTACCATCAGTTTTTGTCGCGTCTTCCTGGCCGACTTTTTTATCGGTATCCGGGCAGCGGCCATCCTTACACATTGAGTTCTTGTGCACTTCATCGCTCGACATCCCGTCATGGTTCATGGTCGAGCCGTTAGGGTGGAGCATTGTGCCGCCGGTATCAGTGGAACCGGAGTTGATCTTGCCGTTATCGACGTTGTTGGGCGCCACGTTTTCACGCGCGTCGGGGGCGACCTGACCCGCGTCTGCCGCTGAATTGGCCTGCCCGTTATTCGACTGCGCGCCGGTATCGGCAGCCAGCGCCGCGCCGCTGGCCAGACCCAGGGTTGCTGCGAGGAGAAGACTGGTTAGCTTGTTCATTTTCATTGGATGCTCCTGTTATGTCGATTTATCGGATTACCTCTTCCAACAGTGCATTTGCCGGAGGTTCTACTCGTTGTGGTTTAAGCTTCGGTATTAGCGAACGGCATTAATATATAATGCTGAATGCTAAAGAAAATTAAGTTCTAACAGTTAAAAATTATAGCTTGTGGCCATTATTCCGCGACTTTATGGCGTTTTTTAGCCTATTTCCAGGAATATTCTGCCGCTACTGTAAAATCATGTTTACACTTTTTGACCGAAGAGATAGATTGGAGGGATTGCAATTAACTAGATAAGTATGGCAACGCTGGAAATAAGATGAATTATCAGAACGACGATTTACGCATTAAAGAGATCAACGAATTATTACCTCCCGTTGCGCTCCTGGAAAAATTCCCTGCTACCGAAAATGCCGCCAATACCGTTGCGCATGCGCGCAAAGCGATCCACCAGATCCTGAAAGGTAACGACGATCGGCTGCTGGTGGTGATTGGCCCGTGCTCCATCCACGATCCGGCGGCGGCGAAAGAGTATGCCGAACGCCTGCTCAAGCTTCGCGAGGAGCTTAAAGGGGAGCTGGAAATCGTGATGCGCGTTTATTTTGAAAAACCGCGCACCACCGTGGGCTGGAAAGGGCTGATCAACGATCCGCATATGGATAATAGCTTCCGCATCAACGATGGCCTGCGGATCGCGCGTAAGCTGCTGCTGGATATTAACGACAGCGGTCTGCCTGCGGCCGGGGAGTTCCTCGATATGATCACCCCGCAGTATCTTGCCGACCTGATGAGCTGGGGCGCGATTGGCGCGCGTACCACTGAGTCACAGGTGCATCGCGAGCTCTCTTCCGGCCTCTCCTGTCCGGTAGGTTTTAAAAATGGCACTGATGGAACCATCAAAGTCGCGATTGACGCTATCAACGCCGCCGGCGCGCCGCACTGTTTCCTGTCGGTGACCAAATGGGGGCATTCGGCGATTGTGAATACCAGCGGTAATAGCGATTGCCATATTATCCTGCGCGGCGGTAAAGAGCCGAACTACAGCGCGCAGCACGTGGCCGAAGTGAAGGTCGGTCTGGCGAAAGCAGGCCTGCCCGCTCAGATCATGATCGATTTCAGCCACGCCAACTCCAGCAAGCAGTTTAAAAAGCAGATGGAGGTCGGCGCAGACGTATGCCAGCAGGTTGCCGGCGGCGAGCGGTCGATTATGGGCGTGATGATCGAAAGCCATCTGGTGGAAGGCAATCAGAGTCTCGACAGCGGCGAGCCGCTGGCCTACGGCAAAAGCATTACCGATGCCTGTATTGGCTGGGAAGATACCGATACGCTTCTTCGTCAGCTGGCGAATGCGGTAAAAGCGCGTCGCGGCTAAGCTTTACGCCGAGTCTCAAAATAAAAAAAAGCGTGGATAGCTCCACGCTTTTTTTACATCCCGCGAAAATTACTTCGCTTTACCCTGGTTGGCTACGGCCGCGGCTTTCGCGGCGATCTCGTCGGCGTTGCCCAGATAGTAATGTTTGATAGGCTTGAAGTTCTCGTCGAACTCATACACCAGCGGTACGCCGGTCGGGATGTTCAGTTCGAGGATCTCTGCTTCGCCCATATTGTCGAGGTATTTCACCAGCGCGCGCAGGGAGTTGCCGTGAGCGGCGATAATCACGCGCTCACCGCTTTTCAGACGCGGCAGAATCGTTTCGTTCCAGTACGGTACGACGCGGTCGATGGTCAGCGCCAGGCTCTCGGTCGTCGGCAGTTCTGCGTCGGTCAGTTTTGCGTAGCGCGGATCGTGGCCCGGATAGCGCTCGTCGTCTTTAGTCAACTCCGGCGGCGTTACCGCGAAGCCGCGACGCCACTGCTTAACCTGCTCATCACCATATTTTTCAGCGGTTTCCGCTTTGTTCAGACCCTGCAGCGCACCGTAGTGACGCTCGTTCAGTTTCCAGGATTTCTCAACCGGTAGCCAGGCCTGATCCAGTTCGTCCAGCACGTTCCACAGGGTGTGGATGGCGCGTTTCAGCACAGAGGTATAAGCAAAGTCGAAGCTGAAGCCTTCTTCTTTCAGCAGCTTACCGGCCGCTTTTGCTTCACCCACGCCTTTTTCAGACAGGTCAACGTCATACCAACCGGTGAAACGGTTTTCGTTGTTCCATTGGCTTTCGCCGTGACGAACGAGTACCAGCTTAGTTACAGCCATACACTTACTCCTCAATACACGTCATCCTTCGCGCCGCTTCCTCGTTGGCTACTTTTACTCACCCTGGCGACATAGTTGACTATGCTGCCAGGATTCGCTCATGTGCCGCCTTGATGCGACCCGAATGCGGTAGTGTATATATTTATTGATTGATAACTATTCTCATTATATTGCCGTGATTTACCTCACGGCAATGCTTATCCCTAACCATAGCGAAAATAGTCGCTCAGTGTAAGGTGCTTGTAAAACAGAGGTTATGTTTTTGTCTGTAAGTGGCGTAATTTTCAGCGAAAGGATAAAAAAAGCCCTCCATCGGGAGGGCGGGGGATTATTGCGTAATAAACTGATATTCCGTCAGGCTGACGTACTCTTCGCCGGGGCGCAGCACGCAATCCGGCTGCGGCCATTCCGGATGGTTTGGCGAATCCGGCAGAAACTCGCTCTCCAGGGCCAGGCCTTGCCAGTCGTCGTACGGCTGCGCCGTGCGCGACGGCGTACCGGCGAGATAGTTGCCGGAGTAGAACTGCAGGGCCGGCGCGGAGGTATAGACCGTCATCTGCAGCTTTTCATCCTGCGACCAGACGTGGGCCGCCGGGCTTTTGGCATCGCCCAGCGCCTGGAGCAGAAAGGCGTGGTCGTAACCTTTCACTTTCTGCTGGTCTTCATCGCGCAGGAAGTCGTCCGCCAGCACCTTCGGCGTGCGGAAATCGAAGCTGGTCAGGGTGACGTTTTGCAAATCGCCTCCCGGAATACCATCGCTCTCAACGGGCAGATACGCATCAGCAAAGATTTGCAGCTTATGGCTACGCACGTCGCTCTGCACGCCATCGAGGTTAAAATAGACGTGGTTGGTCAGGTTCACCGGGCACGGCTGGTCAACGGTGGCGCGATATTCGATGGCTATCCGGTTATCGTCGGTCAGGCGGTAGCGCGCCGTTGCCGTCAGATTACCGGGGAACCCCTGATCGCCATCGCGGGATGAGAGTGAAAACAGCGCGTGACGATCGTCGGCGCTGACAATCTGCCAGCGGCGCTTGTCAAAACCTTCCGGACCGCCGTGCAGCTGATGCCCCGCCTCGTTGGAAGGCGTCAGATTGACGGTGCGGCCATCAAGGGTAAAGCGGCTGTTGGCAATACGGTTAGCGTAACGGCCGACGGAGGCGCCGAGATAGGCGGCCTGTCGGGTATAGTCGCCAGGGTTCGCGCAGCCGAGCAGCGCTTCGCGTACGCTGCCGTCAGCCAGCGTCACGCGCGCGGAGAGCAGCGTCGCGCCCCAGTCCATCACCGTGACCGTCATGCCTGCGTCGTTACGCAGGGTGAGAAGATTCCACGGCTGGCCGTCCGGCGCCAGCTCCGTTGTTGGGTTTAGCATTGTCCAGCTCCCTGAGACGGTTTGCAGACGTAGAAGGTCTCTTTGATACCGGTTTTCGCTTCATACTCTTTGGCAACGGCCTGCTGTACGGTATCGACCAAATCTTCCGGCACCAGCGCAACGATACAGCCGCCGAAACCGCCGCCGGTCATGCGTACGCCGCCTTTATCGCCGATGGTCGCCTTGACGATGTCCACCAGGGTATCAATCTGTGGGACGGTGATTTCAAAATCATCGCGCATGGAAGCGTGAGATTCCGCCATCAGTTCGCCCATCCGCTGCAGGTCGCCTTTTTCCAGCGCGGCGGCGGCTTCTACGGTGCGCGCGTTCTCGGTCAGCACGTGGCGAACGCGTTTGGCGACCACCGGGTCAAGCTCGTGGGCGACGGCATTGAATTCTTGTAGAGTCACATCGCGCAGGGCGGGCTGCTGGAAGAAACGCGCGCCGGTCTCACACTGCTCGCGGCGGGTGTTGTACTCGCTGCCGACCAGGGTGCGCTTAAAGTTACTGTTGATAATCACTACCGCCACGCCTTTCGGCATCGACACCGCTTTCGTTCCTAAGGTGCGGCAGTCGATTAGCAGGGCATGATCTTTTTTACCGAGCGCGGAGATCAGCTGGTCCATAATGCCACAGTTGCAGCCGACGAACTGGTTTTCCGCTTCCTGGCCGTTCAGCGCGATCTGCGCGCCGTCGAGCGGCAGATGGTACAGCTGCTGGAACACGGTGCCGACGGCGACTTCCAGCGAAGCCGAGGAGCTTAATCCGGCGCCCTGCGGCACGTTGCCGCTGATCACCAGATCTGCGCCGCCGAAAGCGTTATTCCGCTGCTGCAGGTGCTTAACCACGCCGCGAACATAGTTCGACCACTGCTGGGTATCGTGGCTGGTAATCGGCGAGTCGAGAGAGAATTCATCGGTCTGATTGGCGTAATCGGCGGCAATCACCCGCACGGTACGATCGTCGCGCGGCGCGCAGGCGATGACCGTCTGGTAATCAATGGCGCAGGGCAGTACGAACCCGTCGTTATAGTCGGTATGCTCGCCGATCAGGTTAACGCGGCCTGGGGCCTGGATAACATGGCTGGCCGGATAGCCAAATTTCTCAGCAAACAGGGCTTGGGTGTTCTCTTTCAGACTCATGGTTATACTCCGGATTCGCGAAAATGGACGTCGCTCACAGCGCGCAGACGTTCGGCGGCCTGCTCGGCCGTCAGGTCACGCTGGGTTTCGGCCAGCATTTCATAGCCGACCATAAATTTGCGCACCGTCGCGGAGCGCAGCAGCGGCGGATAAAAATGCGCGTGCAGCTGCCAGTGATTATTCTCTTCATCGTTAAACGGCGCACCGTGCCAGCCCATCGAGTAGGGGAATGAGCACTGGAACAGGTTGTCGTAACGGCTGGTCAGTTTTTTCAGCGCCAGCGCGAGGTCGCTGCGCTGGTCGTCGGTTAAATCAGTCAGGCGCTGTACGTGCGCTTTCGGCAGCAGCAGCGTCTCAAAGGGCCACGCCGCCCAGTAAGGGACCACCGCGAGCCAGTGTTCGGTCTCGACGACGGTGCGGCTACCGTCGGCTAATTCGCGCTGCGCGTAATCCACCAGCATCGGCGCGCCGTGCTCGGTGAAGTACGTTTTTTGCAGACGATCTTCGCGTTCCGCCTCGTTAGGCAGAAAGCTGTTTGCCCACACCTGGCCATGCGGGTGCGGGTTGGAGCAGCCCATTGCCGCGCCTTTATTTTCAAAAACCTGCACCCACGGGTAGGTTTTTCCAAGGTCGGCGGTCTGCTCCTGCCACGTTTTAACCACGCCTTCCAGCGCCTCTACGCTCAGTTCCGGCAGCGTTTTGCTGTGGTCTGGCGAGAAGCAGATGACCCGGCTGGTGCCGCGGGCGCTCTGACAGCGCATTAGCGGGTCGTCGCTTTCCGGGGCGTCTGGGGTATCGGTCATCAAAGCCGCAAAGTCATTGGTAAAAACAAACGTACCGGTGTAGTTCGGGTTTTTGTCGCCGGTGACGCGGGTATTACCCGGGCACAGGAAACAGTCCGGATCGTGCGCGGGCAAGCTCTGTTTTGCCGGCGTTTCCTGCGCCCCCTGCCAGGGGCGCTTGGCGCGATGCGGAGAAACCAGAATCCACTGCCCGGTTAACGGGTTATAACGACGATGTGGATGGTCGACGGGGTTAAATACGCTCATGAAGGTTCCTTAGTCTGGATAACCCTGCGGATGACGGGACTGCCAGTGCCAGGTGTCCTGCGCCATTTCGTCAAGGTTGCGCGTCACGCGCCAGTTCAGCTCGCGATCGGCCTTTTCAGCGTCCGCCCAGTAGGCCGGGAGGTCGCCTTCGCGGCGCGGCGCGAAGTGGTAGTTAATCGGTTTGCCGCAGGCTTTGCTAAAAGCGTTGACCACGTCGAGCACGCTGCTGCCGACGCCTGCGCCAAGGTTATAGATATGCACGCCGGCTTTATCAGCCAGTTTTTCCATCGCCGCGACGTGGCCGTCGGCCAGGTCCATCACGTGAATGTAGTCGCGCACGCCGGTGCCATCTTCGGTTGGGTAGTCGTTGCCGAATACCGCCAGCGATTCACGACGGCCGACCGCGACCTGCGCGATATACGGCATCAGGTTGTTCGGGATGCCCTGCGGATCTTCACCCATATCGCCCGACGGATGCGCGCCGACCGGGTTGAAGTAGCGCAGCAGTGCGATGCTCCACTCCGGCTGCGCTTTTTGCAGGTCAGTGAGGATCTGCTCGACCATCAGCTTGCTTTTACCGTACGGGCTCTGCGGAGTCCCGGTCGGGAAGCTTTCGACATAAGGGATTTTTGGCTGGTCGCCGTACACGGTGGCGGAGGAGCTGAAAATAAAGTTTTTCACGCCCGCGGCGCGCATGGCGGAAACGAGTTTCAGTGTGCCGGTCACGTTGTTGTCGTAGTATTCCAGCGGCTTGGCGACGGATTCGCCGACGGCTTTCAGGCCGGCGAAATGGATCACCGCTTCAATAGCGTGATCGTGAAGGATTTCCGTCATCAGCGCTTCGTTACGAATGTCGCCTTCGACAAAGGTGGCGCTTTTCCCGCCGAGACGTTCAATGATTGGCAGTACGCTGCGTTTACTGTTGCAGAGATTGTCGAGAATAATCACTTCGTGTCCCTGCAGTAGCAGTTGAACGCAGGTGTGACTTCCAATGTAACCGCTACCACCTGTAACCAGTACTTTCATGATTCGCTCCAATAGGCTTATCGTGTGAGAAGAAGATAGCATACCAAAGAAGCCAAAAGTGTGACACAGGCCAAATTGGTGGAATCGTTTACACTAAAATTTCCAATCGGGCCATTTTGGTTTTTTCATTGTAAAAACAGAGTGATGGGGTGTGTGATAGCTATTATTCTGAAAAAATCAGGGATCCGCAGACCCCTGTACAGGCTTAATTTTGCAGCGGACCCTGCTGGTAAGTGTAACCGTCTCCACTCCTCACAAAGGCCAGACGGTGGGTAATGCAGTCCGGGGCGTCTTCGGCGTGATGGGAGACAAACAGCAGCTGCGTCGCCCCTTCGCTAATCAGCACATCAACGAAGCGACGCACCAGCTGACGGTTGAGCGGGTCCAGCCCCTGTAGCGGTTCATCAAGAATCAGCAGGGTCGGGTGTTTGACCAGGGCGCGGACGATCAGCGCCAGCCGCTGCTGCCCCCAGGAGAGGCTGTGGAACGGCGCGTCGGCGGTGCGTTGGTCGATACCCAGAATATCCAGCCAGTTTTGCACCAGCTTGTGCTGCTTATCGGAAACGGCCTGGTAGATGCCGATCGAGTCGAAGTAGCCCGAGAGAATCACGTTACGCACGTTGGTGCTGACGCGGTATTCAAGGTGCAGGCTGCTGCTGACGTAACCAATATGTTTTTTGATATCCCAGATGGTTTCACCGCTGCCGCGGCGGCGGCCAAACAGGGTCAGATCGTTACTGTATCCCTGGGGATGGTCGCCGGTGACCAGACTGAGTAGCGTCGATTTACCGGCGCCGTTAGGGCCGACGATCTGCCAATGCTCGCCGGGATTGACCGTCCAACTGAGGCGATTAATGATCGGGCGGTCGTTGTAAGAAACCAGACCGTCGTTTAGCACGATGAGCGGCGCTTTGCTGTCTAGCGCAAGGCGCGCGGCGGGGGCGTCGGGTTCTGGCAGCGTCATGCCGTCAAGCTTTTCGCTATGCGCGAGCTGGGCAATCAGCGCCTGCTGCAGCAGAGCCTGCTTTTCGCCGGTTTCGCTCAGCACGCAGTCCGCCAGCACCCCGGCATACTGCACGAACACCGGGATCTCGTCGAAACGATTGAGAACCAGAACAAGGGCGATACCTTCGTCGTTCAGCCTGGCCAACATCTCGGCGAGCTGCTGGCGCGAGGCGACATCGAGGCCGTCGAACGGCTCATCAAGGATAAGTAGGTCGGGATCGCCCATCAGCGCCTGGCACAGCAGGGTCTTGCGCGTTTCACCGGTAGAGAGGTATTTAAAGCGGCGCTCGAGCAGGTGGCTAATGGCAAATTGTTCAGCAAGGCGAGCGCAGCGGGTGGCGTCTTTAAACTCATCCTGGATAATTTCCGCCGTCGTGCGCCCGGTATCTTCTTCTCCCGGGCTGAGCAAATCGGTGTTGTTACGCTGCCACTCATCGCTGACCAGCTTTTGCAGCTGCTCAAAAGAGAGACGGGTGATGCGCGAGAAGGTGCACTCGCGCTGCCCGCTTAGCAGGGTCAGCTCGCCGGATAACGCCCGCGCAAGCGCCGACTTCCCGCTACCGTTGCTGCCGACGAAAGCCCAGCTTTCGCCAGCCCGCACGCTGAGGTGTTCAATATTTAACGTTTTGGTATCGCTAAGACGAAACGTGCCTTGCGAAATTTGCAACAATGACATTGTGTATCCCACTTTTTGCAGCGATGTACTTCAGGGATACGTCTTCGCGAGCGCAATGTCAATGCCGTTAGCACAACGTGGCAAGAATGATGCGATCGGCGTTAAAATATGCTATCGCCTCCGCCCCTTCCGCCAGATCGCGCGTCTGTTCCAGCGGCAGGGTGGCGCAGAGGCTCTGCCCATCCGGGAGCGCCATGAGCACTTCGCACTGCTCCGGCCCGCGTTCGATGTGGGTGATACGTCCGGCCAGCTGGTTGTCGGCCTGTTGCGCCAGGGCCGCATCCTGGGTCATGCCGACCCACGGCGCTTTGAGCAGCACTAATACTTCCTGGCCTTCAGCAAGGCCCAGACGATCGGCGCTTTGGGCGGTAATGGCGACTTTAAAGCGGGTTTGCCCATCGGCCAGCAGGACTTCAACGTGCTGCTGGACCTGCTGATGGTCGCGGCCGGTAATGGTGCCGAACCACTGGTTGCGCGCGCTGGTCTGCAGAGAGAATCGCGAAATGGCGGCCAGCAGGCTGTCGAGGGGAAGGGCATCATCATCGCTCAGGACATCGAACGCTTTCTGCTGAATCTGCGCCAGCAGGTCGTAAAGCTGAATCAGCCGCTGCCCGTAGCGGGTGAGGACCGCGCCGCCGCCGCCTTTGCCGCCGGTTGCACGGTCGACCAGTGGCTGCTCGCTGAGCTGATTCATGTCATTAATCGCATCCCATGCGCTTTTATAGCTGATGCCCGCGTTTTTTGCCCCCTGGCTAATTGAGCCGGTCTGGTCAATCTGTTTCAGCAGGGCGATACGGCGGGGATCGGCGAACAGGCGCTGCTGTAATTTGAGGGTAAGAAGGATTTCAGCCTGCATAATCATATCCTGATGAAAAAGAGTATTGTGACCGATAGCGGTCATCTTGCAAGATGCATCTCTCACGGTGGCCAGTGAGGCACCGCACAAATGGGGCGTGTTTTTCCGGCTGAATTAGTTACAATAAACTATCCGTACTTTCTGGAGCCAACCATGTTAGAGCTATTGAAAAGTCTGGTTTTTGCCGTAGTCATGGTCCCTGTGGTGATGGCTATCATCCTGGGCTTGATTTACGGGCTGGGCGAAGTGTTTAACCTCTTCTCCGGAGCCGGTCATAAAGACAGCAGACCGCAAAACCACTGATTTCCCCCGCGCCCGGTTCTCCCGGGCGTTTTTATTTGTCCCCCCTCCATTGAGCCGTTACTGATTACCCCTAATTTTCGCTGGGAAAATCTTAGCGCTATCGTTATATTGTCTACTACATAACGAACCGACGGGAGTTTCAGATGACAGGTCAATGGTTACGCTTTATCGCTGGGGCAACGTTAACGTTTTCCGTTGCGGGTCACGCGCTGGCGGAAGAGGGCAAGGTGACGGTTTTTGCCGCGGCATCGCTCACCAACGCCATGCAGGATATCGCTAAAGAGTATAAGAAAGAGAAGAACGTTGATGTTGTCTCTTCTTTTGCGTCTTCATCGACCCTGGCGCGACAGATTGAAGCGGGCGCGCCGGCGGATCTGTTTATCTCCGCCGACCAGAAATGGATGGATTACGCGGTCGAGAAAAAAAGCATTGATACCGCATCACGCGCGACGCTGCTCGGCAATAGCCTGGTGGTCGTGGCGCCGAAGGCCAGCGCTCAGGGCGATATCAGTATTAATGATAAAACCGACTGGACCAGCCTGCTGAAAGGCGGTCGTCTGGCCGTTGGCGACCCGGAGCACGTGCCGGCCGGCATCTATGCGAAAGAAGCGCTGCAAAAGCTGGGTGCCTGGGAGACGCTGTCGCCGAAGCTGGCTCCGGCGGAAGACGTGCGCGGCGCGCTGGCTCTGGTTGAGCGCAGCGAAGCGCCGTTGGGGATCGTGTACGGCTCTGATGCGGTCGCCAGCAAGGGCGTAAAAGTTGTCGGTACCTTCCCGGAAGATTCCCATAAGAAAGTGGAATATCCGCTGGCCATCGTCGACGGGCATAAAAATGCCACGGTCAGCGCGTTTTATGACTATCTTAAAGGGCCGGAAGCTTCCGCCATCTTTAAACGTTACGGATTTTCTACCCACTAATGTTCTTAAGCGATCCTGAATGGCAGGCGGTACTGCTGAGCCTGAAAGTCTCATCCCTGGCGGTGTTACTGAGCTTGCCTTTTGGCATCTTTTTTTCCTGGCTGCTGGTTCGCCGGGATTTTCCCGGTAAAGCGCTGCTCGATAGCCTTCTCCACCTGCCGCTGGTATTACCGCCGGTGGTGGTGGGGTATCTGTTGCTGATCGCGATGGGAAGACGGGGTTTTATCGGCAGCTGGCTGTACGACTGGTTTGGTCTGAGCTTAGCGTTTAGCTGGCGCGGCGCGGTACTGGCGGCGGCGGTGATGTCCTTTCCGCTGATGGTGCGGGCCATTCGCCTCGCGCTGGAAGGGGTCGACATCAAGCTTGAGCAGGCGGCGCGTACCCTCGGCGCTGGCCGCTGGCGGGTGTTTTTCACGATTACGCTACCGTTGACGCTACCCGGCATTATCGTCGGCACCGTGCTGGCTTTCGCCCGCTCGCTGGGCGAGTTTGGCGCCACCATCACGTTTGTTGCCAATATTCCTGGGGAAACGCGCACCATCCCTTCGGCAATGTATACCCTGATTCAGACTCCCGGCGGCGAAGGCGCGGCCGCGCGTTTATGCCTGATTTCGATTGCGCTGGCGCTGGTATCGCTGCTGATTTCCGAATGGCTGGCCCGCCTTAGCCGTCAGCAGATGGGGAAATAATCATGCTCGAACTCGACTTTAGCCAGACGCTGGGCACCCACTGCCTGCAAATTCGCGAGACGCTTCCCGCCAGCGGCATCACCGCGGTTTTCGGCGTCTCAGGCGCGGGTAAAACCTCGCTGATTAACGCCATTAGCGGCCTGACGCGCCCGCAGCAGGGGCGCATCGTGCTTAACGGCAGAGTGCTTAATGATGTTGAAAAACGTATCTGCCTGGCGCCGGAAAAGCGCCGCATTGGCTACGTTTTTCAGGACGCTCGCCTGTTCCCGCATTATAAGGTGCGCGGCAATCTGCAATATGGCATGGCGAAGAATATGGCGGCGCAGTTTGACAAGCTGGTGGCGCTGCTCGGCATTGCGCCGCTGCTTGACCGCCTGCCGGGCGGTCTCTCCGGCGGAGAAAAACAGCGGGTGGCGATTGGCCGGGCGCTGCTTACCGCCCCGGAACTGCTGCTGCTGGATGAGCCGCTGGCGTCGCTGGATATCCCGCGCAAGCGCGAACTATTGCCCTATTTGCAGCGTCTGGCGCGCGAAATCAATATCCCGATGCTGTACGTCAGCCACTCTCTGGATGAGATTCAGCATCTGGCGGATAACGTCCTGGTGCTGGAAGCGGGGAAAGTCAAAGCCTTTGGTTGCCTGGAAGAGGTGTGGAGCAGTAGCGTAATGCACCCCTGGCTTCCCCAGGATCAGCAAAGCACTATCCTGAACGTAACCGTCGCCGCTCAGCATCCGCGGTATGCCATGACCGCGCTGGCGCTGGGCGATCGGCAGATATGGGTCAACCGGCTCGACAGGCCGCAGGGCGAAAGCGCGCGGATCCGCATTCAGGCCTCGGACGTTTCTCTGGTGCTGCAGCCCACTCAGCAAACCAGTATCCGCAACATTTTGCCCGCGCAGGTCATGCAGTGTATTGAAAGCCATGGCCAGGTTGAGGTCAGGCTGGAGATTAGCGGCCGTACGCTATGGGCGCGCATCAGCCCCTGGGCTCGTGATGAGCTGGGGGTTGTCCCAGGCCAGCGGCTGTATGCGCAGATAAAAAGCGTGTCGATAGCCGCCTGATTACAACAGGTGGCGATAGATGTAGTCGGCGATGCTGGTGGTCTCGTTTTCGCCGATCACGACGTTGGCGCGCGCTTTGACGTCCTCCACCGCGTTGCCCATCGCCACGCCGGTACCGGCGGCTTCCAGCATGCTGAGGTCGTTATAATTGTCGCCGAAAGCGATAACATCCTGCATCGACAGCCCCTGCGACGCGACCCACTGGGCCAGGCGTTTGCCTTTGCTGTTGCCTTCCCTGGCAATATCCACCTGATCGTGCCACGACCATTCGCATTCCAGACCCAGCGTCTGACCAACATGTTGGGCAAAGCGCTGTAGTTTTGCGGTGTCTTCATCGGTCAGGGCGAATTTCCACACGGCCTTGACTTCACGGGCCGCCTGCGCCAGAGAATCGACCTGAGTGAACACCGGACGCTGCTCGACGGGCAGTGACTGCGCCCAGTTGGCGGTGCGGATAACGTGCCCGGTCGGCTGCTCATACAGCATGGCGTCATCGACGTACATCAGACCGTGAATAGCGTGCTCGTTAAGCATTTCGGTCAGGCTCAGGGCTTTGTCTACCGGCATAGGATCGGACTCCAGAACCTTTTTTGCATGATAATCATACAAATAAGTGCCGTTACAGCAAATTGCAGGTGTATCCAGAGCCAGCGCCTGATAAAAAGGATGGATAGCGACGTGATGTCGACCGGTGACGACGATGATCTGATATCCCGCGTCTTTGGCGCGTGCCAGCGCGTCGAGCGAGGCGGGGAGAATGGTTTTTTTGCCGGTGAGTAGGGTGCCGTCTAAGTCCAGGGCAATCACGCGTGAGGTCATGTGTTGTTTCCGGTTAATGATGAAAAGTTAGCAGGCTATGATGGTACACCGCTGCGCCATTCGGGCAAACTTTTCAGCATCTACCGCTAAAGAGCCGATACACTTGATCTTTCAGGCTGCGAGGAGGCAACCTGAATAGCATGGTGTATGCATATTGTGTTTTTCAGGGTGCCGTTAGTCTGAAAAATGAAATTTCCACGTGCAGTGAGGAAGGAGTATTCATGAAACAAACCGTTTATACCGCCAGCCCGGAAAGCCAGCAGATCCACGTCTGGGATCTGGATCTTGCGGGGAAACTGACCCTGGTGCAGGTTGTCGATGCCCCCGGGCAGGTCCAGCCGATGGTGGTGAGCCCGAACAAAGAGTATCTCTACGTCGGCGTGCGTCCGGAGTTTCGCGTACTGGCCTACCGCATTGCGCCCGATAACGGCGCCCTGACCTTCGCTGGCGAAGCCCCGCTGCCGGGTAGCCCAACGCATATTTCTACCGATCATCAGGGGCGCTTTGTGTTTAGCGCGTCCTATAACGCAGGCTGCGTGAGCGTCACGCCGCTGGTGGACGGCCTGCCGCGAGAAGCGGTGGCGGTTGTCGAAGGGCTGGAAGGCTGCCATTCGGCAAATATCTCCCCGGACAATCGCACCCTGTGGGTGCCGGCGCTGAAGCAGGATCGTATCTGCCTGTTTACCCTGAGCGACGACGGTTTTCTCGCAGAGCAGGAGCCGGCTGAAGTGACCACCGTTGAAGGCGCAGGCCCGCGTCATATGGTGTTCCACCCGAACCAGCAGTACGGCTACTGCGTCAACGAACTGAACAGCTCCGTTGACGTCTGGGAGCTGAAAGATCCGCACGGCAAAATCGAGTGCGTACAGACCCTGGACATGATGCCGCCTGATTTCGCCGGCGTGCGCTGGGCGGCGGATATCCATCTGACCCCGGATGGCCGTCACCTCTACGCCTGCGATCGTACCGCCAGCATTATCACCATCTTCAGCGTCTCGGAAGACGGCAGCGTGCTGTCGATTGAAGGTTATCAGAATACCGAGACCCAGCCGCGCGGCTTTAACCTCGATCATAGCGGCAAATATCTGATCGCCGCCGGTCAGAAGTCGCATCATATCGCGGTGTATGAAATCGAAGGCGAGCAGGGGCTGCTAGAGGAAAAAGGGCGCTATGCCGTAGGCCAGGGCCCAATGTGGGTGGTGGTAAACGCTTACTAAACCCGCCGTGCGTGACAGAAACCTCGCCGCGGCGAGGTTTTTTTACGCCTGACGAAAGGGCTACTTCACCCGCATACGATACTCAATCATGCCGCTTTTTTCCGCGACCCAGTTATATAGACGCTGGCCCCGAAGGTTGGTCTCATGCGTATGCCAGTACAGGCTGGCCGAATGGCGTTTCCGCGCCTGCCGTTGAACGTACTCAATCAGTTGTTTACCGATATGCTGACCCCGGACGTCCGGATCAACGAATAAATCTTCCAGATAGCAATAGTCGCTTTCGGCCCAGGTGGAGCGGTGGAAGAGATAATGAACGAATCCTACTATCTTTCCCTCACGTTTTGCCACGGCGCAAAACATCGGTTCGACCGGATTTAAAAACCGACTCCAGGTCAGGCGCGTCACCTCCTCCGGAATGTCGACGTGATAAAACGTCTGGTAGCTTTTCCACAGCGGCAGCCACTGGGCAAAGTCGCTATCAGCTGCGGGGAGGAGGGTGATTTGCCCGTGATTAACGTCGCTATTTTGGCTATTCATGGCGGTTCCTTACTTTTATAAACCGGGATGGTCTTTACCTGCCGCTATGGTAGGCGCTCTTCTGGTTCCTAAAAAGTGACACTTTATGTATATTTATAGGGTCCACTTTTAGCTTAACGATCGCCATTGCCTCTATGCCAAAACCTATTGCACCGCTGTTTCAGGAACTGTTGCTCCCGCGCGGCGTTATCAAAGATCAGGTGTATCACGCCCTGCGTAACGCGATTCTGGATGGGCGCTTAACGGCGGGTTCAAAAATTCCCTCCAGCCGGGCGTTGGCAGAGATGATGGCGATCTCCAGGAATTCGGTTATCTCTGGTTTTGACCGCCTGATGGATGAGGGGTATCTGGTGACGCGTAAGGGCGCGGGCACCTTTGTCTGCGAACATATTCCGGATAGCGTCATTAGCGAGTATGAATCGTCGCCACAGCCGGAAACGGCAATAGCCGCCGCAGGGCCGCTTAATCCTGACGTTGCCGCATTGCTGCCATCATGGTCCGAGAGGGAAGAGAGCGGTGAAATGCGTCAGGTTTTTGCCGTCGGTATCGGCTGTACCGATCTCTTCCCGCATGCGTTATGGGGGCGGCTGCTGGGGCGCGTCTGGCGGCAATCGCGCCGCGAGCTGGGGGCGCACGCCACGGCTTATGGATATCTACCTTTACGACAGGCGATTAGCCACTATATTCAGGCGACGCGCGGCGTAAATTGCCATGAAGATCGGGTTATTATTGTCAATGGTATTCAACAGGCGCTGGCCATTACCGCTCAGGTTTTACTGGAAAAGGGCGATGAAGTCTGGCTCGACGATCCCGGCTATAATGGCGCGCGCGGCGCATTCGCCGCCCGGGGAGCGGTGGTCCGGCCCGTTCGCGTTGACGGTGAAGGCATGGATATTCAGGATGGAATACGTCATTACCCGCAAGCTAAGCTGGTCTATACCGCGCCGTCGCATCAGTTCCCGCTCAGTGGAACGCTTAGCCTGCCAAGAAGGCTTGCTTTGCTGGAATGGGCGCAAGCCAATCGGGCCTGGATATTTGAAGATGATTACAACAGCGAATTCCGCTATGCCGCCCGCTCTTTACAGGCGTTGCAAGGGTTGGATAAACATCAGCGGGTCATCTATTCCGGTACCTTTTCTAAGATGATGTACCCCGAGTTTCGTCTGGGTTTTTTAGTGGTCCCTGAGCATTTGCGCGAACAGTTCGCCATGACGAAATATTACACCGATCTCTGTAGCGGATATCTGGAACAGGCCGTTCTGGCGCGTTTTATCCGCGAGGGACACTATGCCAGCCATGTTCGTCGTATCCGTAAAGCCTGTTTTGAGCGAAAAAGCGCGCTGGAGGCGTCGATTGAGCGCTATTTTGCCGGGCGCATGCGGGTGCATCCAACGGATTCGGGAGTGCATATCGTCTGCTGGTTAGCGGATGGTCTAAAGGCAAAAGAGGTCGTCGCTAAGGCGCGCCAGATCGGTTTAGGCGTGCAGAGTTTTGAGCGATATTGCCAGCGGCCGATGTCGCGCGAGGGGGTTTTATTCGGTTTTGCCAACCATCCGCCAGAGGTGCTGCTCGACGGCGTTCGCCGCCTGGCCGGAGTGCTGTAGCGCAGTGATATCGGCGGTCTTTTCCTCGGGATGAATAACGTTGAGTGCCGGGTTAGCATACTTATCTTGATTTAAAACTCGCCCCGTTCAGATAATTGATCTGATGTCGGGGGCGAGTTTTAAAAAAATGACACCGCGCGGGGATTTAACATATACCCACCGCTTTGGTAATAAAATAATCCCTCGGTTCGCGATATGCGACTTCCCTGTTTAATGCGGAGCGGTTAATAAATTAGATATCATCCATGGTATAGCTGACGACGATTTCCAGAGTTTTGCGGATGACGTCCGCGGTTACCACGTCGCGGGTGGTCTCGAGAGCGGTAATTAACCACAGAATAATCGCCTTGTTGCTGAGATGTCCTTCAGACTCAAGAATACTGCTGATAGCCAGCGACATGACCGCGGATTCATCGATCAGCCTGTCGCCTGCGTTGCGGAAATATTCAGAGAGTGCGTTATCGTTCAGGCCTGCGTAAATATCCGGTTGCTGATGCATAGTCTGTCTCATCATATTCTCTACTGTGTTAGTTAAAAGATTGACCGCGAAGGGTCAGTGGATTTTATTTGTACCAGGCCGCGGGGGAGAACCTAATAAAGCATTTAGTTCAGCCCAATTATTTTTAGCGCCTGAAGTACCCAGAGTTATTTTCTTACTACGGCGAGCTACCCTGTTACTGATTTCATCGATAATACGCCCCAGGGCGTTCCGCCGCTTTGAATCCATTTCTCCCGCCTGCATAGCCTGGAGTTTACCGATCAGCGCCTGTTGACTTATAGGCCCCTTACTTTTAAGTAGGGATAAGACCGCTTCTCCAATCAGTAAATCTGTTAATGGATCAAAATCATCGCTATTCATAACTGTATCTCTGATCATCGTCATCTCCATGACTGGGAATTTAGTCGCAAGCCGGTAATCCGTGTCAGATTCTGGCCCATCCCTTATATTTCCTCATTCAGTAACGACTTAAATCACCAGATAGCCGGCGGAACTTTTATTGCTGGTTCTCAAACAGGAGGCCGATCAGCGTTTGATAATGCATTTCTTCTTCAGACCCAGAAGCGACTTCAAGGCGACCCAGCAGTTTTGTACACAGAGATTTGCGATTGAGGTTCCGTCCTTCATTAAGGATATCCATAACAATCTGCCCTAATGTTTCCTGCTGCGAAGGCAGTGACGCTTTATTGAAGTAGTGGGCAATAGCGTTAGCCGTGTCAGGAATGTAACCGTTCTGCTGCATATGTGCTCCTGTCAGTTCAATCATCAGTAAACTTGCGATTAAAGTTATACAATGATCGTCAACTTGTACATAAAAAATGAAAAAAATATGTTAAGTTTTTTAATATTTTTTATAACTTATTGATTTTAAATGCATTTTAATCTTTGTTGTCGTAAGGGTATCGTCAGCATAAGATGTACGGCTTGTACAGGTGTACAGGCAGGCAAGAATCGCAGTGAAATGAGTTGGTTAATGTAAATTATTTGTTAATAAGACCGGTTGTTTTACAGGACTTATTGCGGTGGAACTGCTACTGTAATATCTCATTAGTTTTTATCTCTTCTGTCGGAAATTTCATGCTCACTACCATCATTTATCGCAGCCATATCTGCGACAACGTGTCAATTAAATCGCTTGACAGCATGGTTGCTGAAGCAAATGTAAAAAATGGCCAGGAAGAGGTGTCGGGTATTTTGCTTTTTAACGGCACCCATTTTTTTCAATTATTAGAAGGGCCTGAAGAGAAGGTCGAGGGAATTTATCGCCGTATCTGCACAGACCCGCGGCACCATAATCTTGTTGAACTACTCAGGGATCATGGTCCGACGCGGCGCTTTGGCAAAATAGGTATGGAACTCTTTGATTTACGAGAGTATGACCGCGATGAAGTGCTGCAGGTTGTGCTGGATAAAGGGACCACGAAATATCAACTCACCTATGACGACAGAGCGCTCCATTTTTTCCGTACCTTCGTGGAAGCAACGGAAAAGGAGAACTATTACGAGATTCCAGCGGCCGAAAGTTGGGATTTTGTGACGGAAGGGGAAGCCTCGTATCCTGATACGCCGCTGGCGCGGGCCGAATGCAGTTTCGCGTTCCAGCCGGTTATCGACCCGTTTGCGAAAGAGATCGTCTCCGTGGAAGCGCTGCTGCGTACCCCTTCCGGCGAATCGCCGGCGGTCTATTTTGATGGGCTGTCGCGAGAGGAAATGTACTCGACGGACCTCCTCAGCAAGCGTATTGCCTTTGCTATGGCGGGACGTCTGCGCCTGCGTGGACGCACTCTGTCGATTAACCTGCTACCGATGACGTTGGTTAATATTCCCGGGGCTGTCGAATTTCTGCTGGCGGAAATTGAATCCAATGGTTTGATTCCAGAACAAATTATCGTGGAATTCACCGAGAGTGAAGCCATTTCCCGCGTTGATGAATTCACCGATTCCGTACGAAAGCTCAAGTCCGCGGGAATTCGCGTGGCGATCGATCACTTTGGCGCCGGATTTGCCGGGCTTTTGCTGCTGGCCCAGTTTCAGCCGGACCGCATTAAGATTAATCGCCAATTGGTCAAAGATATCCATAAGCACGGCCCAAAACAGGCCATCGTGCAGGCCATTATTAAATGCTGTAATTCGCTGGAAATCGCCATTTCAGCGGTGGGCGTTGAGCAGCCGGAGGAGTGGATGTGGCTGGAGTCTGCGGGCATTATCCATTTCCAGGGTAATTTATTTGCCAGACCGTGTCTGGGGGGAATTCCCGCGGTAGCATGGCCTGAGAAAAAAACAGCGTGGGAGCTTCTTTAAATTTTTTCTGCGGTGGAGTGCATGTTTACGTAAAAAAACGTAGTGAACGGTAAAATAATTATTCTTTTTTGACCTGTACATTGGCGTCCGACCTGTTTATTTTAACTGTACAAGAAAAGTTAATTGTACAACCTGGCTAAATTAGTTAATTTAGTCGGGAAAGTATTTTCAGGTTAGAGGGCGCTAATGGCATATTACAGCATCGGTGAAGTTGCCGAACGTTGCGGAATCAACCCCGTGACTTTGCGTGCATGGCAGCGGAGATATGGTTTGCTCAAGCCGCAGAGAAGCGAGGGAGGGCACCGCCAGTTTGACGAGGAGGACGTTCAGCGCATTGAGGAAATCAAACGCTGGATCGATCGGGGGGTTTCGGTTGGCAAGGTAAAGGCGCTACTGGAAGGCCAGCAGCCTGAATCGCACGACGCAGCCGTTCTGCTCCAGGAAGAGATGATGTCTCTTCTGCGACTTGTACAGCCCGCGAAATTACGTACCCGCATCATGTCTCTCAGCCATGAATATCCCGTAGATAAACTTATTGACCGGCTTTTTGTCCCGGTGCGCAGCAAGCTCAATCTCGATCAGAACACCTCCCTGGCCATCATCAGTATGCTGGACGGTATCCTGATTGATTGCGTGGCGCTTATTCTTGCGGAGTCGCGCAAAAAGGTGGGTAAAGAGACCCTGCTGGTTGGCTGGGGAAACGAAGATCGTACCCGGTTGTGGCTGGAAGCGTGGCGTTTATCGCAGCGCGCCTGGCACGTCAACGTGCTGGCAGAGCCGCTTGACTCTCCCCGCCCGGAATTATTCCCCGGACAGCATATTTTTGTCTGGACTGGCCGCGCGCTGACCCCTTTGCAGGCAGAATTACTGAGCCACTGGCAAAGCCAGGGCTACACTATCGAGTTTCACGGAGAGTAAGCGAGAGAGGGGGTTAGCAGCGGAACATTTTTAGAGATGTTATTCCGCCGCTTGTCTTCCCGATGCGTGACCAGGTTGGCCGTTCGGTAAACTGTCAGAAATTGCGCTGGGTCCAGGCTTTAAATGTTTCGCTGCGGCTAATATTAAAAAAATCTGTCCGGCCCGAGCAGCCAAGTTTTTTAATTAAGGTCAGGCGAATTTGATAAATTGTTTTAATATGTAAATTCAGCGACTTCCCTATATTTACCATCGCTTCGCCATCGTTCATCAGACGAATCACTTCTTTTTCACGACTGGTAAAAATAATATTTTCTGATTCCCTGTCAGGCTTCTTACCGAACAAGGTAGGGCGGAGAATAAAAGATTTTATCTCAGCCGGCGTGGCGCGCGCAGGAATTCTGTACATCGGCATTTCGCTCAGAAAGTTTAAATCATTGCCATCGGTGAGCAGGACAAAACGAACTCTTTTGCGATCATAATGATGATTGAGCACCGCATAATAGTTATCGCTGGTGAAAAAGACATATTTTCCATGAAAACAGCCTGGTGATAACGAATCCAGTACCAGGTGTAATCCTTGACGAAGAAGGTTATTGTTAATCCAAAGATCGTAATGATTAAAAAAGTGACCTTGCTTGTCGTTGTTCATTTGTCCTCCGAGGCAGAAATGTTAATGCTGGCTTAATTTAACAAATCACATATCACGCTTAGTGATGACTTTTGGCGCGTAGCATATGCAGCGTTTGGATATATAAGTCGGCGAGAATTTCATTTTTCTCGATATTCAGGCGACGCTGCACCTCAACGATTAAACGATCGTGGCTGACGGCTTCACTCTGCGTCTGGGCCTGCACCATATGTTCGATATTTTTCAGCAAAGCCGAGTTTGCAATAAACTCTGCGGGAATGGTGTTTTTAGTCTGCATGGTATATCTCGAGTCATATTAGGCAATAAATCACCAAACAAAGATGTGGATAGCCATCATCTTTGCGATACGGTTCTTCACCATCTCAAAGGAAATGGTGCGCATTTTTTTAAATCATAAGAATGCTGTAATGCAGGATTTAAAACTTACGTAATAACTATAGTCACGATTTTCAGGATGTACAATTTTTACCAATTAATTTTGTACATTTAGTTTGTTTTTTTAACACCTCATAATAACAAATTGTTTTTATTAGTTATTTTTTGTAAAGATAATGTGAAAAAGTTGTACATAGCGGCGTTCTGCGGCGGACGGGCGGTCGTGTCGATGATGGCGCGCGGGTGAGGGCGGTGGAGAAGGGAGAGGGTAAAGCAGAAAGACAAAGGGGGAAGGGCTCCCCCTTTCGGTTTGAGCGTTACTGCTTCGGCTCTGAGACGACAACGCTTCCCACGCCGCGGTTGTTGTATTCCCACATGCGGTTGAAGTTTGCGTCGTTCAGGTTACGCTGCGGGTTGCCTTTGGCATCCGCGGTACCGGTGTTGCCGCTAAACGGACGGTTTGAAGCGACGGCATCAGCCCACGGTTTGGCAACATTAAAGCCTTCATTAATGACGCTATCGCGAATCACGACCTGGCCGTTGGTGTTGCCGTCCACGTCCAGAGAACGGCCCAGCTGCGCGACGTTATCGCCGGAAGTGGTAAAGCGGCTGTTCACCGCGAGGAAGCCGTAGGTCACGCTCTTCAGGGTCGCCGGAGCAAAGACATAACCCTCTTTCTGGGTGCGTGAGTTGACCACGCGGAAGTCGGTGTTATCGAACACCACCGCCCCACGGCCGGAAACGATGTCGACGTCGCCTTCTATATAGCTGTTGCTGACCAGCGTACGGGTCTGACGGTTATCCTGCAGGCGGTTTTGTACGCCGCTGTTGGTCACGAAAAAGGTGTTCTGGCGGCCAAGGATGTTCACGTTGTTAATCTGCACCCGATCGCCATCGCTACGCAGCGCCACGGCCTGATGGGTGCCCGCGTCTACGCTGTCGCCGAGGTTGTTGGCGATAGTCAGGTTCTGCAGCTGGAGATCGTTGTTCTGCGACCAGAAAACCGCTGAGCACATCACACCAATGGTGGCGGTACGTTTGTTCTGGCAGCTGTCGTACATATACCAGGCCGGTTTACCCGGCATATATTTACCGCCCGGATTGACCTGGTGACGCCAGGAGACCGGATCCATTTCTGAATCAATTGCGGCGCTGATTTTTACGTCAATCGGCTTCTCGCCGGTGCCGTACAGGGTCAGCGCGCCGGGTGCCGCCGGCACGTAGACGGTGCCGGCATATTCGCCCGGCATAATGGCGATAAACTGGCGACGATTAGAATGGCGGGTAATCGCTGCATCCACCGCGGCCTGAATGGTGGTGTGGGTTACCCCCTGGGTACCCGCAGGCCCAACGACAAAATCCGGCTGCGCCGGGAGGCTGATGGCGGACGGCGTCCACGCAGCGGCGTTCGGATCGAGAGACTGGAAATAGCTCGCCGGTAAAAAGTTCTTCGCCTCATCGGCGGTTAAAACAGGACGAGAGGCCGTGCCCGGCGCAGTCTGCGTTGAGGGCTGTTGATCGGCAGGCGTCGAACTACAGGCGGACAACGTCACGCCAAAGGCCAGCGCCAGCGCCAGGCGGGAAACGGAATATGTGTTCATATTGCTCCGGGCAAGAATAAATTAAGGGGATAAGTCCTTTAAAGCCTGCTGTTTTATACCAACTTAAGCGAAACGGGAAGATGTAGCGCAAAAAAGTTGTTTCCTTTACATAGCGAGCGGCTGGAATGGATCGCTTTTGATCACAAATAAATAACATTCGCCGCTGTCGGGTTGACATTTCGCGCGGGATCAAAATAAATGTCTATACAACCCATGACAAGTTGACGGCTATGACACACACCCTTTCCGAACGCGTAATCTGGCGAAACGCCCGCCTTGCCACACTCGATCCCCGTTCCTCTCAGCCTTACGGCCTGCTGGATCATCATGCGCTGCTGGTACGCAACGGACGTATCGAAGCGATTGTGCCAGAAGGCGAGGCGCCCGCAGGGCAGAGTATTGATCTCGGCGGCAGACTGCTTACGCCGGGGCTGATTGATTGCCATACGCACCTGGTCTTCGGCGGCAGCCGGGCGCAGGAGTGGGAGCAGCGCCTCAACGGCGTCTCCTACCAGACCATTAGCGCCAACGGCGGCGGCATTAACGCGACCGTGCGCGCCACCCGCGATAGCAGCGAAGCCGAACTGCTGGCGCTGGCCCGGCAGCGGCTGGCTCGTCTGCTGCGCGAAGGCGTCACTACGCTCGAGATTAAATCCGGCTACGGGCTGGATCTCGCAAACGAGCGCAAAATGCTGCGGGTCGTACAGCAGCTTGCCGCGACGCATGCCGTCGAGGTTTCGCCAACGCTGCTCTCCGCTCACGCCACGCCGCCGGAATATAAAGGCGACCCGGACGGCTATATCAATCTGGTGTGTGAAACCATTCTACCCACGCTGTGGGAAGAGGGGCTATTTGAAAGCGTCGATGCCTTCTGCGAAAACGTTGGCTTTAGCCCGACGCAAACGGAACGGATTTACAGCACGGCCCAGGCATTGGGTATTCCGGTAAAAGGACACGTCGAGCAGCTCTCTTCGCTGGGCGGCGCCGAATTAGTGAGCCGCTATCACGGTCTTTCCGCCGACCATATCGAATACCTGACGCCGGAAGGCGTGGCGGCGATGAGCCGCAGCGGCACCGTGGCGGTGCTCCTGCCCGGCGCGTTCTATTTCCTTAACGAAACCCGCAGGCCGCCGGTTGAACTGCTGCGTGAATATCAGGTCCCGATGGCGGTGGCGACGGACTACAATCCCGGCACCAGCCCCTTTGCCAGCCTGCATCTGGCGATGAATATGGCCTGCGTGAAATTTGGCTTAACGCCGGAGGAGGCGTGGGCAGGCGTGACGCGTCATGCGGCGCAGGCGCTGGGCCGCCAGGCGAGCCACGGCCAGCTGGCGCCGGGCTTTGTTGCCGATTTCGCTATCTGGGATGCGGAGCATCCGGTGGAGATGGTTTATGAGCCCGGGCGCAGTCCGCTCTGGCAGCGCGTCGTTCGTGGAGAAATCGTATGAAGCTATGGCAACCTACCCCCGCCGCGCTTTGGCAGGGACGCGACGACAGCGCGGAGGCGGCCAACGCGCTGCGCCTGTTTCAGACTATCGTCCGGGCCGAGCGTTTTGAGCCGGAGATGCTGGCTGGCGACATTGCCCTGCTGGGATTTGCCTGTGATGAAGGGGTTCGGCGCAATAAAGGGCGCACCGGCGCTGAAAGGGGGCCGGAAACCCTGCGCCGGGCGCTGGCCAATATGGCCAGCCATGACGGACATGACCGCTGCGTGGATATGGGGACTATCCATGTGGCGGACGACGCGCTGGAGGCAGCGCAGCAGGCGCTGCGCGAAGCGGTAACCGCCTGCCAACGCGCGGGCAAGCGTACGCTGGTCCTCGGCGGCGGTCATGAGACGGCCTTCGGCCACGGCGCCGGGGTTCTGGACGCGTTTCCCGGGGAGGAGGTCGGCATTATTAATCTTGACGCGCATCTGGATTTACGTATCGCCGACCGGGCCAGCTCCGGTACGCCATTCCGTCAGCTGGCGCTGGCCTGCGAAGCGCAGCGGCGCGCTTTTCATTACGCCTGCATCGGCGTGAGCCGCGCCGCCAATACCCAGGCGCTGCTGGACGAGGCCGCCCGCCGCGGGGTGACGATTATCGAAGATCTCGATGTGCTTAACGCTTTCGAAGCGCGAGCGATCCCGGAACTCGCGCGTAATATCGCCCGCTACGATCGCCTGTATCTGACTATCGATCTCGACGTGCTGCCCGCGCGCGAAATGCCCGCCGTCTCCGCGCCTGCCGCGCTCGGCATCCCGTTGGCCACGCTGCTGCGCATCGTCGAGCCGCTGTGCCGCAGCGGTAAGCTCCAGGCGGTGGATCTGGTGGAGTTTAACCCGCAGTACGATATTGATAGCCAGGGAGCCCGCGCGGCAGCGCGTCTGGCGTGGCAAATCGCCCATTGGTGGCAGTAGCGATTCAGTATATTCTGGACGTTTCGCGCCCATTCGCACAAGGAAGCCCGGCCATGTTCTCATCGCAACCTCGTTCCGCGCCTGCGCCTTTCTATGAAAAGGTGAAACAGGCTATCAGCGAAAAGATCCACAGCGGCGTCTGGCGTCCGCACGATCGCATTCCTTCGGAGGCGGAACTGGTGGCGCAGTTTGGCTTTAGCCGGATGACCATCAATCGGGCGCTGCGCGAACTGACTGATGAAGGCCTGCTGGTGCGATTACAGGGGGTAGGGACGTTTGTCGCAGAGCCGAAAGGGCAGTCGGCGCTGTTTGAAGTGCGCAGCATCGCCGAAGAAATTGCCTCTCGTCATCATCAGCACCGCTGTGAAGTATTGCTGCTGGAGGAAACGCAGGCCGACCTGATTCAGGCCGCGGCGCTGAACGTGGCCGCCGGTACGCGGATTTTCCATTCGCTAATGGTGCATTTTGAAAACGACGTCCCGGTACAGATTGAGGACCGCTGCGTCAACGCCGCCGTGGTGCCGGACTATCTGCGTCAGGACTATACCGCCACCACGCCCCACGACTACCTGTCGCTCATCGCCCCGCTGACCGAAGGGGAGCATATTGTCGAGGCGGTGCAGGCAACGGCTGAGGAGTGCGCGCTGTTGCACATTCACGCGCACGACCCCTGTCTGCTGATCCGCCGCCGCACCTGGTCCACTACCCATATCGTCTCCCACGCGCGTCTGCTTTTCCCCGGCAGCCGCTACCGTCTGCAGGGCCATTTTGCTTCCTGATCTTACTGCGCGTCGGCAAAACGTGATTGCTGACGCAATATAACAAAAATGTATCATTTGTGTTAAATCCTGGCTTGCGCATGCTTGTATAGACAAGTATATGTATCTACGTACACAACGTTAATTGTCAGGAGAAACCCCCGATGTCGCAAAGCAAATACCGCCAGCAGGACGTCCGTGCACCGCGTGGCACGACACTAAATGCGAAGAGCTGGCTGACCGAAGCTCCGCTGCGTATGCTCATGAATAACCTCGATCCGGATGTCGCCGAAAACCCGCATGAGCTGGTGGTGTACGGCGGTATCGGGCGCGCGGCGCGCAACTGGGAATGCTACGACGCCATCGTGAAGGCGCTGAAAAACCTGGAGAGCGACGAAACCCTGCTGGTGCAGTCCGGTAAGCCGGTGGGCGTATTCAAAACCCATGAAAATTCGCCGCGGGTGCTGATCGCCAACTCCAACCTGGTGCCGCACTGGGCAACCTGGGAACACTTTAACGAACTGGATGCTAAAGGGCTGGCGATGTACGGTCAGATGACCGCCGGCAGCTGGATCTATATCGGCAGCCAGGGCATCGTGCAGGGCACCTATGAAACCTTCGTTGAAGCCGGGCGCCAGCACTACCAGGGCAGCCTGAAGGGGCGCTGGGTATTAACAGCAGGTCTGGGCGGCATGGGCGGCGCGCAGCCGCTGGCCGCGACCTTAGCGGGCGCCTGCTCGCTGAATATTGAATGCCAGCAGAGCCGTATCGATTTCCGCCTGCGTACCCGCTACGTTGACGAACAGGCGACGTCGCTGGATGACGCCCTGGCGCGCATCAAAAAATACACCGCCGAAGGCCGGGCGATCTCTATCGCCCTGTGCGGCAACGCGGCCGACATCGTGCCGGAAATGGTCAAGCGCGGCGTGCGCCCGGATATGGTGACCGATCAGACCAGCGCCCACGACCCGCTGCACGGCTATTTGCCGAAAGGCTGGAGCTGGGAAGAGTACCAGGCTAAAGCCGAGTCGGACCCGCAGGGCACTATCCTGGCGGCGAAGCGCTCAATGGCTGACCACGTTCAGGCGATGCTGGCTTTCCACGACATGGGCGTGCCGACGTTTGACTACGGGAATAACATTCGCCAGATGGCCCAGGAGATGGGCGTTGACAACGCGTTTGCTTTCCCCGGTTTTGTACCCGCCTATATCCGCCCGCTGTTCTGCCGCGGCATCGGCCCGTTCCGCTGGGTGGCCCTGTCCGGCGACCCGCAGGACATCTATAAAACCGACGCTAAAGTGAAAGAGATCGTTAAAGACGATAAGCACCTGCACCACTGGCTGGATATGGCGCGCGAGCGTATCAGCTTCCAGGGACTACCGGCGCGTATCTGCTGGGTAGGCCTCGAGTGGCGGCAGAAGCTGGGGCTGGCGTTTAACGAAATGGTGCGCAGCGGCGAACTCTCCGCGCCTATTGTCATTGGCCGCGACCACCTTGACTCCGGCTCCGTCGCCAGCCCGAACCGCGAAACGGAAGCGATGCGCGATGGTTCCGACGCCGTTTCCGACTGGCCGCTGCTCAACGCTTTGCTTAACACCGCCAGCGGCGCGACCTGGGTGTCGCTGCACCATGGCGGCGGGGTAGGGATGGGCTTTTCGCAGCACTCCGGCATGGTTATCGTCTGCGACGGTACCGATGAAGCGGCGGCGCGTATCGCCCGGGTGCTGCACAACGATCCGGCGACCGGCGTGATGCGCCATGCCGATGCGGGTTACGATATCGCGATTGAGTGCGCGACAGAACAAGGTTTGAATCTTCCGATGGTGGCAGCAACGCAGGGGCACGCTAAATGAACGCTTTAACACTGATTCCGGGTCAACTCAGCCTGTCGCAGCTGCGCGACGTCTACAGCCAGCCGCTAAAGCTCGCCCTCGACGAAAGCGCGTTCGCGGCGATTGATGACAGCGTCGCCTGCGTTAACGCCATTCTGGCGGAAGGCCGCACCGCCTACGGCATCAACACCGGTTTTGGCCTGCTGGCGCAAACCCGCATCTCTACCGAAGACCTGGAAAACCTGCAGCGCTCGCTGGTGCTGTCGCACGCGGCGGGAGTGGGCGAACCGCTGGATGACGACCTCGCGCGTCTGATTATGGTGCTGAAAATTAACAGCCTGTCGCGCGGCTTTTCCGGGATTCGCCTGAGCGTGATCCAGGCGCTGATTGGCCTGGTCAACGCGGGCGTGACGCCGTGGATCCCGGCGAAGGGATCGGTCGGCGCGTCCGGCGATCTCGCGCCGCTGGCGCATATGTCCTTAACCCTGCTTGGCGAAGGGAAAGCGCGGGTGCGCGGCGGGGAGTGGCTGCCGGCGACGGAAGCGCTGCGTCAGGCGGGGCTTGAGCCGATTACTCTGGCGGCGAAAGAGGGGTTGGCGCTGCTCAACGGCACCCAGGCCTCGACGGCGTTTGCCCTGCGCGGCCTGTTCGAAGCCGAAGATCTGTTCTCTTCCGCGGTGGTCTGCGGGGCGTTAACCACCGAGGCGGCGCTCGGGTCGCGCCGGCCGTTTGACCCGCGTATTCATGAAGCGCGCGGCCAGCGCGGGCAGATTGACGCCGCGGCGCTCTATCGCCATCTGCTGACCGACGACAGCGCTATTTCCCAGTCGCACCATAACTGCACCAAGGTGCAGGACCCGTATTCTCTGCGCTGTCAGCCGCAGGTGATGGGGGCCTGCCTGACCCAGCTTCGCCAGGCGGCGGAGGTGCTGCTGGTGGAAGCCAACGCGGTATCCGACAACCCGCTGGTATTTGCCAGCGAGAATGACGTGATTTCCGGCGGTAACTTCCACGCTGAACCGGTGGCGATGGCGGCGGATAATATCGCGCTGGCGATTGCCGAGATCGGCTCGCTCTCCGAGCGCCGCATCGCCCTGATGATGGACAGCCATATGTCGCAGCTGCCGCCTTTCCTCGTGAAAAACGGCGGCGTCAACTCCGGCTTTATGATTGCCCAGGTGACGGCGGCGGCGCTGGCCAGCGAGAACAAAGCGCTGTCGCATCCGCACAGCGTGGACAGTCTGCCGACCTCCGCCAACCAGGAGGACCACGTTTCCATGGCGCCAGCCGCCGGGCGTCGCCTGTGGGCGATGGCGGAAAATACCCGCGGCGTGCTGGCCGTTGAGTGGCTGGCTTCCGTACAGGGGCTGGATATGCGCGAAGGCCTGACCAGTAGCCCGCTGCTGGAAGAGGCGCGGCACCTGCTGCGCGAACGGGTCACCCATTACACCGAGGATCGTTTCTTCGCCCCGGATATCGAAAACGCCATTGCGCTTCTGGCGGCGCGTCATCTGACGCGGCTGCTGCCCGCCGTGCTCTAAACCATCGCTGTTCTCTGTACCCGCGCCGGGAAGATCGCTTCTTCCCGGCCGCCCTACACGCATATTTGTCGTCGTATAAAAACTATCAGGACACTTGCATATGCAACAACAAAACAAGCCACACCTGCTGCGCGGGCTGAACGCCCGGCACATTCGTTTTATCGCGCTCGGCTCCGCCATCGGTACCGGGCTATTTTACGGCTCGGCATCGGCGATCAAAGCCGCGGGTCCGGCGGTACTGCTGGCCTATCTGATCGGCGGCGCGGCGGTGTTTATCGTGATGCGCGCGCTGGGGGAAATGGCGGTGCGTAACCCCGTTTCCGGCTCCTTCAGCAGCTACGCGCGCCAGTATCTTGGCCCGCTGGCGGGGTTTATCACCGGCTGGACCTACACTTTTGAAATGGTGATCGTCGCCCTCGCGGACGTTACCGCTTTCGGCATCTATATGGGGCTGTGGTATCCCGATGTTCCGCGCTGGATCTGGGTGCTGAGCATTATCTTTTTTATCGGCGCCATGAACCTGTGCAGCGTGCGCGTTTTTGGCGAGATGGAGTTCTGGCTGTCGTTGATTAAAGTGGTGGCGATTATCGCCATGATTGTGGCGGGCGGCAGTATTATTTTCTTCGGGTTCGGTAACGCTTTCCCGGCAACCGGGCTGGAGAACCTATGGAGCCATGGCGGCTTTGCCCCTAACGGCTGGGAGGGGATTATTGCCTCGCTCGGTATCGTGATGTTCGCCTTTGGCGGCGTCGAGATTATCGGCGTCACCGCGGCGGAAGCGAAGAATCCGCAGAAGGTGATCCCGCAGGCGATCAACACTATCCCGCTGCGTATCGTGCTGTTCTATGTCTGCACCCTGGCCATTCTGATGGCGATATTCCCGTGGAACAGCTTCGGCGAGCGGGGCAGTCCGTTCGTGCTGATTTTTGATGGTCTGGGTATTCCAGCGGCGGCCACCATCCTGAATATCATCGTCATCAGCGCCAGTATTTCGGCGATCAACAGCGATATTTTCGGCGCGGGGCGCATGATGTACGGTATGGCGAAAGAGGGGCTGGCGCCGAAGAGCTTCCAGCGTATCGCCAGCAACGGCGTGCCGTGGATGACGGTGGTGGTGATGGGCGTGGCGCTGCTGGCGGCGGTGGTGTTGAACTACCTGATGCCGGAGCAGGTGTTTGTGCTGATTGCCTCACTGGCGGCCTTCGCGACGGTATGGGTCTGGGTGATGATCCTGCTGGCTCACTTTGCGATGCGTCGCGGCCTGTCCGCTGAAGAGCGCGGCAATATCGCGTTCCCGGTGCCGTTGTGGCCGGTTGCCCCGCTGCTGACGCTGCTGTTTATGGGGCTGGTCATCGCGGTGCTGGGAATGGTGGAGGAGACGCGGATTGCGCTGATCGCCGGTCTGGTATGGCTTGGACTGCTGACGGCGGTGTGGTTTGCGCGGGTGCGCAAAAACGCCGTGCTGGCGGTGACGGAGTCGTGATTGTTTTGGTTTACCCGGGTTGCGGCTGACGCCTTACCCGGGCTACCCAATCGCACTCACCTGTAGCCTGGATAAGGCGTTTACGCCGCCATCCGGGGATTAGCTAAACAGGGCGGTAATCGATGCGCTGCCGAGGCTGTGGAAATGGACGTTAAAGCCGACCATCGCGCCGCTTGCGCCCTCATCGACGGCAATCTTTTCGACGTCCAGCGCGTGGACAGTAAAGATATAGCGATGGGACTCGCCCTTTGGCGGCGCCGCGCCGCCGTATCCGGCCTGGCCAAAATCGGTGCGGGTCTGAATCGCTTCTTCGGGCAGTTCCGCCTGTCCGGAGCCCGCCCCCTGCGGTAGCACGCGGGTATCGGCCGGCAGGTTGGCCACCACCCAGTGCCACCAGCCGGAGCCGGTCGGCGCATCGGGATCGAAACAGGTCACCACAAAGCTTTTGGTTCCGGCCGGGACATCGTCCCACGCCAGATGCGGCGAAATATTATCGCCATCGTAGCCCATGCCGTTGAAGACATGACGATTGGGCAGCTTCTCGCCATCCTGCAAATCATGACTGATTAATTTCATCGTCTTTCCTCGCATTAATTCACTGATTAGCAAAGAAGTGTAGCGCGTGAGCCGCGCCTTTACCGTCTCTTATTCGCTAAAAAATGTTTCATCCTGAACAGCGATGTTAACCGCCCGCGTCAGGCGGCTCAGCTGCTCCGGCGTAATGATGTACGGCGGCATCAGGTAGATCAGGCGACCGAACGGGCGGATCCACACGCCTTGCTCGACGAAAAAGCGCTGCAGGGCGGCCATGTTGACCGATCGATGCGTCTCGACCACGCCAATCGCTCCCAGTACCCGCACGTCGGTAACCTGCTCTGATTCGCGCGCCGGCGCCAGCTCGGCGTTGAGCTGCGCTTCAATGGCCGCCACCTGCTGCTGCCATTCGCCGCTTTCCAGCAGGCGCAGGCTCTCGGTCGCCACCGCGCAGGCCAGCGGGTTACCCATAAAGGTCGGGCCGTGCATAAAGCAGCCGGCTTGACCGTCGCTGATGGTTTCCGCCACCTGACGGGTGGTGAGGGTGGCGGAGAGCGTCATGGTGCCGCCGGTCAGCGCTTTGCCGAGGCACAGAATATCCGCCGCGATACCCGCGTGCTCGCAGGCGAACAGCTTACCCGTCCGGCCAAAGCCGGTGGCAATCTCATCGGCAATCAGCAGAATGCCTTCGCGATCGCACATCTTGCGGATCCGCCTGAGCCACTCGGGATGGTACATCCGCATGCCGCCCGCGCCCTGGACAATCGGCTCGAGGATCACCGCGGCGATTTCATGACGATGGGCGGCCATCAGTCGGGCGAACGGCACGATATCCCGCTCATCCCACTCGCCGTCAAAGCGGCTTTGCGGCGCCGGGGCGAAGAGATTATCGGGTAAATAACCCTGCCACAGGCTGTGCATTGAGTTCGCCGGATCGCAGACCGACATCGCGCCGAAGGTATCGCCATGATAGCCGTTGCGGAAGGTGAGAAAGCGCCGGCGCGGGTCGCCCTTCGCCTGCCAGTACTGAAGCGCCATTTTCATCGCCACTTCAACGGCGACGGAACCGGAATCGGCGAGGAATACGCACTCAAGGCTTTCCGGCGTCATCGCCACCAGCTGGCGGCACAGGGCGATCGCGGGAGGGTGAACGATCCCGCCGAACATCACGTGCGACATCTGCTCAATCTGCGCTTTCATCGCCGCGTTCAGCCGCGGGTGGTTGTAGCCGTGAATGGCCGCCCACCAGGACGACATGCCGTCAACCAGCTGCCCGCCGTCGGCGAGGGTCAGCTCACAGCCGTGGGCGGCCACCACCGGATAGACCGGCAGCGGCGAAGTCATTGAAGTGTAAGGGTGCCAGATGTGGCGCCGATCGAAAGCGAGATCGTCCATTGTCATAATCAACTTGTAAACCATTTTGAAAACATTTAGGTTTACGAGTATAAACCGAACCGACAATTAACAAAACCCTTTGGAGAGGCTAATGGCTCACCACCCACGCTGGACAATGTCGCAAGTCACTGAGTTATTTAATAAACCATTTTTGGACCTGCTGTTTGAAGCGCAGCAGATCCATCGTCAGCACTTTGACCCGCGCCAGGTTCAGGTCAGCACGCTGCTGTCGATTAAAACCGGTGCCTGCCCGGAAGACTGCAAATACTGCCCGCAAAGCGCACGCTATAAAACCGGCCTTGAATCCGAACGCCTGATGGAAGTTGAACAGGTGCTGGAGTCGGCGCGACAGGCGAAACAAGCCGGTTCAACCCGCTTCTGCATGGGGGCGGCGTGGAAGAACCCTAACGACCGCGATATGCCGTATCTTGAGCAGATGGTGAAAGGGGTGAAAGCGCTGGGGCTGGAAGCCTGCATGACCCTCGGTACGCTCGACGATAGCCAGGCGCAGCGCCTGGCCGGCGCCGGTCTGGATTATTACAACCACAACCTTGATACCTCGCCGGAATTCTACGGCAATATCATCACCACCCGTACCTACCAGGAGCGCCTGGACACCCTCGACAAGGTGCGCGATGCCGGGATTAAAGTGTGCTCCGGCGGGATTGTCGGGCTTGGCGAAACGGTTAAAGACCGCGCCGGGCTGCTGCTGCAGCTGGCCAATCTGCCGACGCCGCCGGAAAGCGTGCCGATCAACATGCTGGTGAAGGTTAAAGGCACGCCGCTGGCGGACAACGACGACGTGGACGCCTTTGATTTTATCCGCACTATCGCCATTGCGCGCATCATGATGCCGACCTCGCACGTGCGTCTCTCCGCCGGGCGCGAACAGATGAACGAACAGACCCAGGCGATGTGCTTTATGGCCGGAGCGAACTCGATTTTCTACGGCTGCAAGCTGCTGACCACGCCAAACCCGGAAGAGGACAAAGACCTGCAGTTGTTCCGCAAGCTGGGGATTAACCCGCAGCAGACCGCGGTGCTGGAAGGCGATAACGCCCAGCAGCAGCGCCTGGAGCAGGCGCTGATGAATCCGGATACCGAGGAATATTACAACGCGGCGGCGCTATGAGCTGGCAGCACCGCATCGAGCTGGCGCTGGAGGAGCGGCGGGCGGCGGATGCCTTGCGCAGTCGCCTGCCGGTGACGCTGGGCGCAGGACGCTGGCTCAGCCGCGAAGGACGGCGCTGGCTCAATTTTTCCAGCAACGATTATCTTGGCCTCAGCCAGCATCCGGCTATTGTCAAAGCCTGGCAGCAGGGCGCGGAGCGCTACGGCGTCGGCAGCGGCGGCTCCGGCCACGTCAGCGGCTATAGCGAGGCGCACCGCGCGCTGGAGGAGCAGCTGGCCGACTGGCTGGGCTATCCGCGCGCGCTGCTGTTTATTTCCGGCTTTGCTGCGAACCAGGCGGTGATTGCCGCGCTGGCGGGCAAAGAGGATCGGATTGTCGCCGACCGTCTCAGCCACGCGTCGCTGCTGGAAGCCGCCAGCCTGAGTCCGGCGCAGCTGCGGCGCTTTCAGCACAATGACTGCCGCCATCTTGACGAGTTGCTGGCGAAACCGCTTACCGGCCAGCAGCTGGTGGTGACCGAAGGCATTTTTAGCATGGACGGCGATAGCGCGCCGCTGGCGGAGGTGTGCCAGGCGGCGCGGGCCGCGGGCGCGCTTCTGCTGGTTGACGACGCGCACGGTATCGGCGCGCTCGGCGAAGAGGGGCGCGGCAGTTGCCATACGCAGCAGGTACGCCCGGATCTGCTTATCGTCACCTTCGGGAAAGCGTTTGGCGTCAGCGGCGCGGCGGTGCTGTGCAGCGAGGCGCTGGCGGATTATCTGCTGCAGTTTGCCCGCCATCTGATTTACAGCACCGCCATGCCCCCGGCGCAGGCGGTGGCGCTGAGCGCCGCGCTGGAGGTTATTCGCGGCGACGAGGGTCAGGCGCGGCGGGAAACGCTGGCCGGCCATATCGCCGACTTTCGCCGGGGAATGACCCGCTATCCCGGCGAACTCACCGATTCTGGCAGCGCGATTCAGCCGCTGATTGTCGGCGACAACGCCCGCGCGCTGCGGCTGGCCGCCCGCCTGCGCGAGGAAGGCTGCTGGGCGACGGCAATCCGCCCGCCGACGGTCCCCGTCGGCAGCGCGCGGCTGCGCCTGACGCTGACGGCGGCCCATAAATCCGCCGATATCGCCCGCCTGCTGGAGGTGCTGCATGACGGCGGTGAATAAGCGCGCCATCGCGGCGGCGTTTGGCCGCGCGGCGGGGCATTACACCCAGCACGACGAATTACAGCGTCTAAGCGCCTCTCTGCTGCTGGAACAGCTCGATATCAAGACCTTTCCTGAAGTGCTGGACGCGGGCTGCGGCCCCGGTAGCGTAAGCCGTTTCTGGCGCGATGCAGGGAGCCGGGTGACGGCGCTGGATCTTTCCGTCGACATGCTGGCGGAAGCCCGCCGCGGAAACTGCGCGCACCGCTACGTCGAGGGCGACATCGAAGCGCTCCCGCTGGCGGACGGCAGCGTTGACCTGGCGTGGAGCAACCTTGCGGTTCAGTGGTGCGACAATCTCGCTACCGCCATTGATGAGCTGTCCCGGGTGGTACGCCCCGGCGGGCGCGTCGCGTTTAGTACGCTGCTGTCTGGTTCATTGCCGGAGCTCAATCAGGCCTGGCGAGCCATCGATGCGCGGCCGCACGCCAACCGTTTTCTCAGCGAGCAGGCGGTGCGTCAGGCGCTGGCCGGTCGCCGCGCCAGCGGCCACGTCCACGCCATCACGCTGCCGTTTGCCGACGCGCTCAGCGCGATGCGCTCGCTTAAAGGCATTGGCGCGACCCATTTACACCATGGGCGCGGCGCAACTACGCTCAGCCGCGGCAAGCTGCGGCAGCTTCAGCTCGCCTGGCCGCAGCAGCAGGGCCAGTGTCCGCTGACGTATCATCTTTTCACAGGAGTTATCGAACGTGATTAAACGTTTTTTCGTTACCGGTACCGACACCGAAGTGGGTAAAACCGTCGCCAGCTGCGCTCTGTTGCAGGCGGCCAACCGCGAAGGATTTAAGAGCGCGGGCTACAAACCGGTGGCTTCCGGCAGCGAATATACGCCGCAGGGGTTGCGCAACGAGGATGCGCTGGCTTTACAGCGCAATAGCCGGGTGGCGCTACGCTACGAGCAGGTCAACCCGTTTACCTTTGCTGAGCCGACGTCACCGCATATTATCAGCGCTGAAGAAGGGAGGCCGATCGACGCCGCCGCGATCTCTACAGGCCTGCGCGGTCTGGAAGCGCTGTCTGACTGGCTGCTGGTGGAAGGGGCGGGGGGCTGGTTTACGCCGCTTTCGCAGACGCTGACCTTTGCCGATTGGGTACGGGAAGAGCGGCTGCCGGTGATTTTAGTGGTTGGCGTTAAGTTGGGGTGCATCAACCATGCGATGCTTACCGCTCAGGCGGTGCTTCAGGCCGGGCTGCCGCTGGCGGGTTGGATAGCCAATGATATCCAGCCGCCGGGCAGGCGCCACTCTGAGTATCTGGCGACGCTGAAGCGCGTACTGCCCGCGCCGTTGCTCGGCGAGATCCCGTGGCTGGCGAATGCGGTTCAGCGTGAGGATCTGGGGCAGTATCTCGACCTCAGCGCGCTGGATCGGGCGTCATCCACTTCGCCAGCAGCGGAGTATCCAGCTGGTTAACGTCGCCCTGAGCGACGCTGCGTCCGCAGTGCAGTAGACAGAAACGATCCGCCACCCGGCGAATAAACGGCAGATGCTGTTCGGCGATCAGCACCGTCAGGCCAATATCGCGGTTCAGGCGCATCAGTAAATCCCCGAGCTTGTGCAGGAAACGCTGGCCGCCGCCGCGCGAAGGCTCGTCGAGGATCAGCAGGCGCGGGCGGGTTATCAGCGCTCTCGCCAGCGCCAGCTGGTACTGGTCGTCGGCGGTCAGGGTAATCCCTTTACTTTGCCGCAGAGCGTACAGCTCGGGAAACAGATCGTAAATCTCTCCGGCGACCGCTGACGCCGGTTCGCCGCCCGCCGCGAGGGCGATATGCAGATTTTCCTCGACGCTCAGCTGCGAAAAGATCCGTTTATCCTGCGGGACGTAGCCAATGCCGATGGCGCTGCGCGACTGCGCGGAGAGCGGCATCAGGTCATAGGGCGCCGATCCGCCGTCCTGCCAGGTCATACTGCCGCTGGCCACCGGCAGATGGCCGGTAATGCAGTTGACGAGCGTGGTTTTACCCATCCCCTGAAGCCCCATTACGCAGGTGCATTTACCGGGCCTGAGCTCGAGGTCGACATTCCACAGCGTGTGCTGGCTTCCGTAATAGTGATTCACGGCACGTAGACTCAACATAGACGTTTTCTCCTTTCCTGGGATAGCAGGCGACAAGAAGATTCTGCAAATCTCTTGCCAGGAAAAAGAACTCTCGGTATTTGCTGGTCTATACAGGTGCTGCCGGGCGAAAGCGGATCGACCTTGCACTTTCCCGGTGCCCGCGCGCTGAAATGTGGTGCAAAAAATCTCGCTGTTCTTCGTCGATAAACAGCAAAAAAAATTCAATTAATTTTTTTCGCGACGGTTTTTGCCGAGGCGATCGGTTTTGTGCGGGTGGCACGGGTCATGGGCTGCAGACAGTTATCCACTATTCCTGTGGATAACCTTGTGCATTAGAGTTAGAAAACTTGCGGTAAGCTAGAGAGTACGCGGCCTGCGGGCGAATTGGCGCGAAACCCGTCTTTTATTAAATTATATTTAATATCAATTGATTAGATAAAAGCAATGCCTGTAAGAAAAGTGTCACCGGCTGCCATAAAACATTCATCCTCTCGCTTGACAAATGTTAAATGACAATACTTTTTGGGGATAACCCTACAGAGTGGCGGATTATCCCGTAAAGCGCTTTTTATTTGCCCATGTTGGCGGTAAAAAGCGCGAATTAGCCCGGATACGATAATAGGATACTGGCTTTATATCCAGTATTTTTTATTGGCAAAAGCTGAGCTGACGAGTAGAATTAAACACCTGCCATTCAACCCTTCTTCAGGTTCTGATTGATGAGTAAACCGTTCAAGCTGCATTCTGCTTTCCGTCCCTCCGGCGACCAGCCGGAAGCCATTCGTCGCCTGGAAGAGGGGCTGGAAGATGGCCTGGCGCATCAAACGCTGCTCGGGGTAACCGGCTCAGGTAAAACGTTTACTATCGCCAACGTTATTGCTGACCTGCAGCGCCCGACGATGGTGCTGGCGCCGAACAAAACCCTGGCGGCGCAGCTTTACGGCGAGATGAAAGAGTTCTTCCCGGAGAACGCGGTGGAGTATTTCGTCTCCTACTACGACTACTACCAGCCGGAAGCCTACGTACCAAGCTCGGACACCTTCATCGAGAAAGATGCGTCGGTGAACGAACACATTGAACAGATGCGTCTGTCGGCGACCAAAGCCCTGCTGGAGCGTCGCGACGTGGTGGTGGTGGCGTCGGTCTCCGCTATTTACGGCCTGGGCGACCCGGACCTCTATCTGAAGATGATGCTGCACCTGACGGTGGGCATGATCATTGACCAGCGCGCTATCTTGCGCCGCCTGGCCGAGCTGCAGTATACCCGCAACGATCAGGCCTTCCAGCGCGGTACCTTCCGCGTGCGCGGCGAAGTGATTGATATCTTCCCGGCGGAATCTGACGACGTCGCGCTGCGCGTTGAGCTGTTCGATGAGGAAGTTGAGCGCCTGTCGCTATTCGATCCGCTGACCGGTCATATCGAGTCGACGATCCCGCGCTTCACCGTCTACCCGAAGACCCACTACGTCACCCCGCGCGAGCGCATCGTCCAGGCGATGGAAGAGATTAAAGTGGAACTGGCGGAGCGGCGTAAGGTGCTGCTGGAGAACAACAAGCTGCTGGAAGAGCAGCGTCTAAGCCAGCGTACGCAGTTCGACCTCGAAATGATGAACGAGCTGGGCTACTGTTCGGGGATTGAAAACTACTCGCGCTACCTGTCGGGCCGCGGCCCGGGCGAGCCGCCGCCGACGCTGTTTGACTACCTGCCGGCCGATGGTCTGCTGGTGATCGATGAATCCCACGTTACGATCCCGCAAATCGGCGGCATGTACCGCGGGGACCGGGCGCGTAAAGAGACGCTGGTGGAGTATGGTTTCCGTCTGCCGTCGGCGCTCGATAACCGGCCAATGAAGTTTGAAGAGTTTGAGGCCCTGGCGCCGCAAACGATCTACGTTTCGGCGACGCCGGGGGCCTATGAACTGGATAAATCCGGCGACGAGGTGGTGGACCAGGTTGTTCGCCCGACGGGGCTGCTGGATCCGATCATCGAGGTGCGTCCGGTAGGCACCCAGGTCGACGACCTGCTCTCGGAAATTCGCCTCCGCACCGCGATCAACGAGCGCGTGCTGGTCACGACGCTGACCAAACGGATGGCGGAAGATTTAACCGAATATCTGGAAGAGCACGGCGAGCGGGTTCGCTACCTGCACTCGGACATCGACACCGTGGAGCGCATGGAGATTATCCGCGACCTGCGCCTCGGCGAGTTTGACGTGCTGGTGGGCATCAACCTGCTGCGTGAAGGTTTGGATATGCCGGAAGTCTCGCTGGTGGCGATCCTGGACGCCGATAAAGAAGGCTTCCTGCGCTCTGAACGCTCGCTGATTCAGACCATTGGCCGCGCGGCGCGCAACATCAACGGCAAAGCGATTCTCTACGGCGATAAAATCACCCCGTCGATGGCGAAAGCGATCGGTGAAACCGAGCGCCGCCGTGAGAAGCAGCAGGCGTATAACGAAGAGCACGGCATTGTTCCGCAGGGGCTCAACAAGAAAGTGGTCGATATTCTGGCGCTCGGTCAGAATATCGCGAAAACCAAAACCAAGGGGCGCGGCAAGTCCCGCTCTCCGGTTGAGGCGGATACGGTCGCCCTCACGCCGAAGGCGCTTCAGCAGAAGATTCACGAACTGGAAGGGCAGATGATGCAGCACGCGCAGAACCTGGAGTTCGAAGAGGCGGCGCAAATTCGCGACCAGCTTCACCAGCTGCGCGAGCTGTTTATCGCCGCGTCGTAGCGGAGTTATCGCCGGGCCTTACGGTCTTCGGGGTGATGGACAGGATGTGTTTTTCGTAGGTCGGAAAATGCGTTAGCCGCCACCCGACAGAAAAGCGGGCACATGCGTCAAAACGAGGTGGCCAGAACGCTTTGGTTATTTATCGCCCCTCTGTCGTGATTTTCCGTAATGCTTAATGTTGGCTTAATCTTGTTTGGCGAAACTATCCTCACTTTACTGAGGATAGCGCCATGCAAAAATTAACCTTCCGCGAATACCTGGCAGTCACCTGCGCGTTTGTTATCGTCGTTGCCTTTTTCCATCAGTGGGTGCTGACGTTCTGACGCGAAGCTTTAGGGAAGAGTACCCAGGCGCGAACGCCGGGGCCGGGCTGACGGTTATGTAAAAAGAACTGCGCGTCGTGCAGCTGGGCGATGCGGGTGACGATGCTTAACCCAAGACCAATACCGCCGTAGCGGCTGTCCATGCGAACGAACGCTTTGCTTAATTCACCGCTTTTCGCCTCATCGATTCCCGGGCCTTCGTCTTCGACCGCCAGAATTGGCGTTGGGCCGGGCGCTATCGACACTTTAATCGTCGACCCCGTCGGACTATAGCGATGGGCGTTTTCCACCAGATTGCGCAGGATCACCTGCACCAGCGTGGCGTCGCCCGAAACCACCGCTTCACCTTCTTTATCACTGAACACCAGCTTCTGCTGGCGCTGCTGCAGCATCGTCTCGAGCTCGTCCTGCAGCGGCTCGAAAACATCCTCTTTTAGCGCAACCTGCTGATAGCTACCGGCGGAGAATGACTGGCCGACGCGCGCCAGCTGAAGCAGTTGAGTAATGCTGTTGGTCATTTGATCGAGACGCTGTATCAGCGGATCCACGTTAACGCCGTGCACTTTCGCCAGCAGCTCCAGGTGCAGCCGCAGCCCGGCCAGCGGCGTGCGCAGCTCATGGGCGACGTCGGCGGTAAACAGGCGCTCGCGATCGAGGGTTAAATTCAGGCGGGATACCAGCTGATTGATCGCGGTGGTCACTGCGGTCACTTCAGGAACCGATTCTTTCAGCGCGATAGGCTGCAGATTATCCGGGGTACGGCTTTCCAGCTCGAGCTGCAGTCGAGAAAGCGGCCTGGTGATTTTTTTAACCGCCAGCAGGGAAATATACAGCGCCAGGCCAATAATCAGCAGGCTCGGGATCAGCAGGCTGGCTACCGCTTCGCGAACCTCATGCTCAATATGCTTCTGATTGTTATGCCCTTCGATGGCGCTGGCGACCAGCAGCTGTATCTGTTCCTGGCTTTCATGCCACAGCCAGAACACGCTGATCAACTGGCACACCGCCAGGATTGCGCCAATTGTCAGCAGCAGCCGATGACGCATGGTCCAGTTTTCACTGACAAAAAAAGCCATAGCGTTATTCCGTCTCCGCGTTATCAACCAGCATATAGCCAAAGCCCCGGACGGTGCGGATGCGTGATTTGCCGACCTTATCGCGCAGATTATGGATATGCACCTCCAGCGTATTGGTGGCCGGTTCGTTGTCCCAGCTGTAAATGTCGTTATAGAGAATTTCGCGATGCACCGGGCTGCCCGCCTTCATCATCAGACGAGAAAGCAGGGCGTACTCTTTGGGGGTTAAATCCAGAGACTGCTCGCCGAGCCAGACCAGCCGCCGGGTGACGTTCAGGCGTAAATTGCCGACGGTCAGTTCGTTATCGCCCTGATTATTGTGACGACGCAGCAGGGCGCGAATACGGGCGTTAAGCTCTTCCAGCGCAAACGGCTTAACCAGGTAGTCATCCGCGCCGGTATCCAGGCCGCTGATGCGGTCATCAACGGTATCACGGGCGGTGAGGATCAGCACCGGCTGGCTGAATTTTTCCCGCCGCATACGCGCCAGGAAGTGCAGGCCGTCCTCATCCGGCAGGCCGAGGTCGAGGACCACCAGGCTATAGTGATTGCTGGCCAGAGAGAGTGCGGCTTCGTGGGCGGTTGACACGCCGTCGCAGACGTAGCCCTCGCTTTGCATCGCCAGGATTAATCCCTGTAACAGGAGCGCATCGTCTTCAATGACTAAAATTTTCATCGGCCTGCCTCTCTACATGGCGTTAAAATATCGTCTGTTGCCTGGTACTCGCGGGTGTTGACCCCGAGCAGACCGAGCAGGGTGGAGAAGAGATTATCCTGCGAATACGCTTGCGTTTTCGCTTTCTGCTGCAAGCACTGGCTGGAGACGCCATAGCGCTGTTGATAATCCGCGGACAGCCACAGCAGCATCGGGACGTGTTTTTGCGTCTCCGGCGCGATGGACCACGGCAGCCCGTGCAAATATACCCCATCCTCGCCAAGCGACTCGCCGTGATCCGACAGATACACCAGGCTGGTGGTGAATTTATCCTGCTTTGACTGCAGTAATTTTATCGCTTTGTCGACCACATAATCGACATACAAAATCGTATTGTCGTAGGTATTGGTGAGCTGCTGCTGGGTACAGCTCTGAATTTCGTTGGTATCGCAGGTCGGCGTAAACTGTTTAAACTGCGCCGGATAGCGATTGTAGTAGGTCGGACCGTGGCTGCCGATGGTGTGCAGAACGATAATTCCGTCCTGCTGAAGATTGTCGATATAGCTATCCAGGTTATGGAATAGCACCTCATCGTAGCACTCGCCGTCGATGCACTGGCCGCTCAGCTTGAGATCGGTGACGTTCTGATGCGGCACCCGGTCACAGGCCCCTTTGCAGCCGCCGTCGTTATCATTCCACTGCACCTGAATTCCCGCCCGCTGCAGGATATCCAGCACGCCTTCCTGGTGGTGCGCCAGCTCTTCATCATAGTGGGCGCGTGGCATATTAGAGAACATGCACGGTACGGAAACCGCAGTCGCGGTGCCGCAAGAGGTCGTATCGGGGAAATAGATAACATTATCCTGTTTCAGGCGCGGGTTGGTCTCGCGGGCGTAGCCGTTCAGGGAAAAGTTGGCCGCCCTTGAGGTTTCGCCTAATACCACGATGGTCAGGTTTTTCCGCGGTCCGCTGCGCATCACCGGTTTCTGAACCGCGTCTTCGCCAATTTTGACCAGCGGAAGATTGTCCATTCTGTTATGCGCATACCATGAATTCACCGCCACAATGCTGTTTGACGGGCTCAGGGACTTCACCAGCTCTTTGTTATTGCGAAACAGCGAGGCGTAATCCTTATAAAAAAATGCCGCGACCAGAATAATCAGCAGCGCTGAAACCACGATGCTCGCCAGCCGTATCGCCACGCTGCGCCACAGGGTTGCCGGTTTGCGGATTTTAACCCACCAGGCCGCGACCACCGCCAGAACGCCGGTGAGACCCAGTATCAGGACCATTCTGCCGGAGAGAAGCGCAAAGCTTTCGGCGGGCGTGGTATCGAGGATATTGGTGATCATCGCCCGATCGATAATCACCCCGAAGGTCCAGATAAAATACTGGGCCGAGGCGCTAAGCAAAATAAACAGGCTGATGACGAGGCGGTCAAGCTTCAGGAACGACGCTATCGTGGTGATGATATTCATCACGCTGATGGCCACAATCGGCATACTGAGGAACACCAGCCAGTTGTGCAGACCGTTGACCGGCAGCAGGGTAAACGCCTGGCGATAGAAAGCGATATTCAGCACCAGACCGATATAGCTGGCGAAAAGAATCAAATAGACCGTACGGTTAAGCATTGGCCGGCGTAAAGAAAATAACGACATAGCGAACGTCCACATAAAGAGATGTTCGCTATGCTGCCCGTTTTTTTTTAAGACAACCTTAAGATTTTAAGCCAGCCTGATTGTGTCCCGACAATAAGCCTGCTTTGAGGATTAGCCTAAGGCCTGAATCGCTTTATCCAGCGCGCGGCGTAATAGCTGCCGATCGTGACGATAGGGCACATCGCTGGCGTCAAGGGGCGTCTGAATGACGACCCGATTTTCAATCCCTGCGATATCGGCCTTCGGGCCGACCACCAGCGCGTCAATCACCCGTTTACCGATCTGCTGTTCCATAATGGCGACTCTGTCCGCCAGCGTCAGGCTGGCTGCCGGGCTGCGCTCTTTGCCCAGATTATCGATAAACACCATCGGCGCGGGCGTGCGGCGTAGCGCCTGCGCCATCTCATCGAGCAGCAGAATCGGCATCAGGCTGGTATAGAAACTGCCGGGGCCAATCAGAATTAAGTCGGCTTCGGCGATGGCTTCTATCGCTTCGCGGGTGGTGGGGACCGGCGGCGATAGCATAAGCTCGCGCGGCACGCTGGCAAGCTGATCGATATTCACTTCGCCGTAGACTTCGTGCCCTTCGTGGTCAATGGCCATCAGATCGACCGGTTGTTCCGACATCGGGATCAGAAACGCGTCAACCTTAAGGAGATTTCTGATCAAATTGATCGCTTCAAGCGGCCGGACGCTCAGGTGATCCAGCGCCTTAAGCATTAGATTTCCGAGGTTATGCCCGGAAAGTTCGCCGTTGCCGCTAAAACGGTACTCAAACATCGCCGACGCCACGCTGGGTTCAGCGATAAGTTGATTAATACAGTTGCGCATATCGCCCCAGGCGATGCCGCCTTCCGCGCGACGAATGCGTCCCGTAGAGCCGCCGTTATCGGTGGTGGTGACGATGCCGGTAAGGCGTGAACCGAGCGAAGAGAGGGATGACATCACCCGGCCCAGCCCGTGCCCGCCGCCGAGAGCCACAACGCGATCAAGATCGGCGAAAGTACGATTGCGCATAAAAATCCCTTATAACAATTAATCGGGCTCACAGTAACCGATCTACCCCTAAAAGACGATGGGCGGGACCTGACAAACTGACCGACATCAATGCAAAAGCGTGGTTTTTAGCTATTCTGTAGCGAAAATGCGCGATCGTAGCGATATGTAATTGAATATATAACGAAATCGGAAATGGCGAAACCGTTATGAAAGCGCTACTATCGGCATAACCCGTTAACACTCTAGCCTCTGTGCCTGTGTCAAAAGATATGGTGCTTTGGCCGTGACAACTTCGGTTGTCACCAGGGCGTGGAAAGAAATGACCGCGTCTCCCGTATTTGGAAAGGTGTCTATGGCTTCACAGCTTACCGATGCATATGCGCGGAAGTTTTACTATCTGCGCTTATCAATTACCGACGTCTGCAACTTTCGTTGCACCTACTGCCTGCCCGATGGCTATAAGCCCGGCGCCGTCACTAATAAAGGCTTCCTCAGCGTCGATGAGGTCCGTCACGTCACCCGCGCGTTCTCCGCCCTGGGGACGGAAAAGGTGCGCCTGACCGGCGGTGAGCCTTCGCTGCGTCGCGATTTTACCGACATCATCGCCGCCGTGCGGGAAAATCCCTCCATTCGCCAGATTGCGGTCACCACCAACGGCTACCGGCTGGCGCGGGATGTTGAAAGCTGGCGCGATGCCGGGCTGACGGCAATTAACGTCAGCGTGGACAGCCTCGATGCGCGTCAGTTTCACGCCATCACCGGCCAGGACAAGTTTCGTCAGGTGATGGACGGCATCGATGCCGCCTTTGCCGCTGGCTTCGAAAAAGTGAAGGTCAATACCGTGCTGATGCGCGACGTTAACCATCACCAGCTCGACACCTTTCTGGCGTGGATCCAGCCGCGCCGCATTCAGCTGCGTTTTATTGAATTGATGGAAACCGGCGAAGGCAGCGATCTGTTTCGCCGCCATCACATTTCGGGCATGGTGCTGCGCGATGAGCTGCTGCGCCGCGGCTGGATCCATCAGATCCGCCAGCGTAGCGACGGCCCGGCGCAGGTGTTTTGCCATCCGGACTATGCCGGGGAAATCGGCCTGATCATGCCTTATGAAAAAGATTTCTGCGCTACCTGCAACCGCCTGCGCGTCTCTTCCGTGGGTAAATTGCACCTGTGCCTGTTCGGTGAAGGCGGCGTCGACCTGCGCGATCTGCTCGCCGATGAGCGGCAGCAGTCGGCGCTGGAGGCGAGAATTTCCGAGGCGTTAACGCACAAAAAGCAAACTCATTTCCTGCATCAGGGCAACACCGGTATTACGCAGAACCTGTCGTATATCGGCGGATAATTCATTTTAAGGAGCGATCAGATGAGCCAGGCCAGCGCTGAGTTTATCCCGACCCGTATTGCTATTCTTACCGTCTCCAGCCGACGCGGCGAAGAGGACGACACCTCCGGCCACTGGCTGCGCGATGCGGCAGAGGAGGCGGGCCACGTCATCGTCGATAAGGCGATTGTTAAAGAGAACCGCTACGCCATTCGCGCCCAGGTGTCGGCGTGGATTGCCGGCGATGAGGCGCAGGTGGTGCTGATTACCGGCGGCACCGGCTTTACCGACGGCGACCAGGCGCCGGAAGCGCTGCTGCCGCTGTTTGACCGTGAGGTCGAAGGCTTCGGCGAGGTGTTCCGCATGCTCTCCTTCGAAGAGATCGGCACCTCGACCCTGCAGTCCCGCGCCGTTGCCGGGGTCGCCAACCGTACGCTGATTTTTGCGATGCCTGGCTCAACCAAAGCCTGTCGTACCGCATGGGACAATATTATTGCGCCTCAGCTCGATGCGCGTACGCACCCGTGCAACTTTATCTCTCACCTTAAGAAGTAATTTATGTCACAGCTGACCCATATTAACGCCGCCGGCGAAGCGCACATGGTCGATGTCTCGGCGAAAGCGGAGACGGTTCGCGAAGCGCGCGCCGAGGCCTATGTTGAGATGCAGGCCACGACGCTGGCGATGATTATCGACGGCAGCCATCACAAAGGCGACGTCTTCGCCACCGCGCGCATCGCCGGGATCCAGGCGGCAAAACGCACCTGGGAGCTTATTCCGCTGTGCCATCCGCTGATGCTGAGCAAAGTCGAAGTCCATCTGCAGGCGCAGCCCGAGCATAACCGGGTGCGCATCGAATCCCTGTGCCGCCTGACCGGGAAAACCGGCGTTGAGATGGAAGCATTGACCGCCGCCTCCGTCGCCGCGCTGACGATTTACGATATGTGCAAAGCGGTACAGAAAGATATGGTGATTGGTCCGGTGCGCCTGCTGGCGAAAAGCGGCGGCAAGTCCGGCGATTTTAAAGTGGAAGATAGCCATGATTAAGGTCCTTTTTTTTGCTCAGGTGCGCGAACTGCTCGGCACCGATTCCCTGACGCTCGATTCGCACGGGCTTTCCACGGTTGAAGCCGTTCGCCAGCAGCTGATCGCCCGCGGCGACCGCTGGGCGCTGGCGCTGGAGGAGGGCAAGCTACTGGCGGCGGTAAACCAGACGCTGACGACGTTTGATCATCCGCTGGCGGCCGGCGATGAAGTGGCGTTTTTCCCGCCGGTCACCGGAGGATAAGATGACGCAGACGCGTATTATCGTTAGCCACGACCGCTTTAAGGTCGGCGACGAATATCCCTGGCTGGCCGAGCGCGATGAAGACGGCGCGGTGGTGACCTTTACCGGCAAGGTTCGCAACCACAACCTTGGCGACAGCGTCAAAGCGCTGACTCTTGAGCACTATCCGGGGATGACCGAAAAATCGCTGGCGGAAATCGTTGAGCTGGCGCGCGAGCGCTGGCCGCTGGGGCGGGTCACGGTGATTCACCGTATCGGCGAAATGTGGCCCGGAGAAGAGATTGTCTTTGTCGGCGTCACCAGCGTCCATCGCGGCAGCGCGTTTGCGGCGGGGGAGTTTATTATGGATTACCTGAAAACCCGCGCGCCGTTCTGGAAGCGCGAAGCGACGCCGGAAGGCGAGCGCTGGGTCGATGCGCGAGATAGCGACCGTAGGGCGGCAGAACGCTGGTAGTGTGGTACGCTTAGAATATAAATTTCGTTAATCAGGAGACAGTCATGGACAGATATCCTCGTTCCGGGGCGATCGTACAGGGTCGCAGCGGACTTCAAACTTATATGGCGCAGGTGTACGGCTGGATGACGGTCGGGCTACTGCTCACGGCGTTTATCGCGTGGTTTGCGGCCAATACTCCTGCGGTGATGATGTTCGTCTTTTCCAGCAAAATAACCTTTTTCGGCCTGATCATCGCCCAACTGGGGCTGGTATTCGTGCTCTCCGGCATGGTGCAGCGGCTGAGCGCAGGGATGGCGACCACCCTGTTTATGCTCTATTCGGCGCTCACCGGGCTCACGCTTTCCAGCATTTTCATCGTCTATACCTACTCGTCGATCGCCAGTACTTTCGTGGTGGCCGGCGGGATGTTTGGCGCGATGAGCCTTTACGGCTACACCACCAAACGCGATCTGAGCGGCTTCGGCAATATGCTGTTTATGGCGCTGATTGGTATCCTGCTGGCGTCGCTGGTTAACTTCTGGCTGAAGAGCGAAGCGCTGATGTGGGCAGTGACCTACATCGGGGTGATCGTATTTGTCGGCCTGACCGCCTATGACACCCAGAAGCTGAAAAACATCGGCGAGCAGATTGACGTTCGCGATGCGTCAACGCTGCGCAAATACTCGATTCTTGGGGCGCTGACGCTGTATCTGGACTTTATCAACCTGTTCCTGATGCTGCTGCGCATTTTCGGCAACCGTCGTTAACTCGTTCCCGGGTGGCGGCGCGATGCGCCTTATCCGCGCTACCGGCTCGCAGACGGCGGTGAACTTGTGGCCCGGTCAGCGAAGCGCCACCGGGAAAGTTCATCAACGGAGAAGTGGATAAAATAGCGGCAGATATCCACGATATCGACCCAATCGCAGCCCCGGTCAGCATCCGCGACCGGGGCTTTTTTTACTCTTCTCCCGCCAGCTTGCGCTGGTTTTTCTCCCGCAGATGCTTCGCCCGGCTCTCCAGAATTAAGTAGCCGATGGTCGCCAGCAGCAGCGGCAGGAAGTAGTACAGCGCGCGGTAGGCGAGCAGGGCGGCGATAATCGCGCCGCGCGAAATCTCTTCTCCGGAAAGCATGGCGATAAACACCGCCTCAAGCACGCCAATGCCTGCCGGAATATGCACGATAACCCCCGCAATGCTGCTCACCAGCAGTACCCCGAGCACGAGAAAATAGTCCACCTGAGGCCCCAACAGTAGCCAGATAATCGCCCCCATCGCCATCCAGTTCAGGCTGGAAACCGCCATCTGCAATATCGCGAAGCGCCAGGAAGGCAGAACCAGCCGCTGGCCTTTTATCGTCAGATGGCGCTTTTTAGCAAAGGCGCAGGCCCACAGGTAAAACGCGGAAATCAGCAGCAAAACGACGCCCAGAATTTGCAGCGACGGCTGGCTGATATACCAGCGCTCGGGAACCTTCACCATGCCGGAGCTAAAAATAATGCCGCCGAGCAGGATATACCCCAGCCAGTTGGTAGTAATGCTCAGGGAGAAGATACGGGTAATGGTCGCCCCGCTCAGCCCCAGACGCGAGTAGAGCCGATAGCGCATACCAATGCCGCCTACCCAGGTGCTGAGCGTCAGGTTAAAGGCGTAGCAGATAAACGACACCAGCATCACCTGGCGTTTAGCCAGCTTGTGGCCGCAGTAGGCGCGCCCCAGCAGATCGTAGCAGCCATAGATCAGGTAGCTGGCGATAACCAACCCGATGGCGCTGAGCAGCGCCGTACGGTTGTAATCGCGAATCACTTTCCACACGTCCTGCCAGTCAATTTTCTGGGCGTAGACCACCAGCAGAACGACGACGGCGATAAAAAAGAGCACCGTCAGGATTTTTTTCGCCATCCGCCAGCGAGGGTGAGATTTCGCCATCAGGATTTCACCTCCTGATTTTCCGGGTCTACGCGATCCTGAGTTTCAATTTCTGGCTGTACCGGGGGCTGAACCCGCGACAGCAGCGGCGTATGGGCCGGTAGCCATCCGACCCAGGCAGGGAAGTGGCGCAGGAAGTGGAACGCCAGCACGCTAATGCCGAGCCGCCACCAGGTGCGTTTCGACAAAATGCGCTTATCGACCTCGCGGCAGTCGTTAAGGATTAAGCCATTGAGATTATCGCGCAGCGTCTGGTTAAATTCGCGGTCGTGAATCACCAGGTTGGCTTCCAGGTTCAGCGACAGGCTGAGCGGGTCGAGGTTGCTGGAGCCGACGGTGGCCCAGTGGTCGTCCGCCAGCGCCACTTTGCCGTGCAGCGGACGGCGGCGGTATTCGAAAATCTGCACGCCGCCTTTCACCAGATAGTGATAAAGCAGGCGCGCGCCAAATTTGACAATCGGAATATCCGGTTCGCCCTGCACGATAAGCTTGACGCGCACGCCGCGGCGGGCCGCGTTGCGCATGGCATGCAGCAGGCGATAGCCGGGGAAAAAGTAGGCGTTGGCGATAATCACTTCCCGGCGGGCGGTGGTCAGCATTTTCAGATAGTGACGCTCAATATCGTCGCGATGATCCTGATTATCCCGCCAGATAAACAGCGCCTGGGCCTCGCCGGGGTTGCGGTTGATTTCAGGCTTATGCCGACGCCGCTGCCACCAGCGGCGGGTCGCCTCATTGGTAGGCAGGTTTTCCAGTTCAAATTGCAGGATATCGAGCACCACCGGCCCTTCAACCTGCACGGCATAATCCTGTTTGGCTTCCGGGCCGTAATCGGTCATATGCTCGGCGGAGTAGTTAATTCCGCCGACGAAGGCGGTAACGTCGTCAATCACCACGATTTTACGATGCATGCGGCGAAACAAATTGGTGCGCATACCGAGCAGTCGCGGGCGCGGGTCGTAGTAGCGAAAAATCACGCCAGCCGACGTCAGCTCCCCCACAAAGCTTTCGCTTAAATCCGGCGAGCCGTAGCCGTCCAGTAATACCTCGACGCGCACGCCGCGCTGGGCCGCTTTTAACAGAACGGCATGGAGCTGTTTGCCGACGTCATCTTCAAACCAGATAAAGGATTCGAGGATCACCCGCTGCTGCGCGCGACCAATGGCAGCAAACAGCGCCGGATAATAGTTATCGCCATTTTCCAATAGCCGAATGCGGTTTCCTTCCTGCCAGCTGCATTTCACAGATGTATCTCCACGCTAAGCGGTGCATGATCGGACAAATGACGCCACTGTTTTAACGCCAGCGTTTTAGGCTGGCTGGCATGGGCGTTTTTTACGTAGATGCGGTCGAGGCGCAGTAGGGGGAAGCTGACCGGGAAAGTCCGCGCCGGACGCCCTCTGGCGCGGGTAAAAATCTCCTCCAGCCCGGCCTGGGCTTTAAGCTGCCGGTTAGCCTGCTGCCGCCAGTCGTTAAAATCACCGGCCACCACCACCGGTTCGCCCGCGGGTAAACTGTTCACCCACTCCGCCAGCATTGTCAGCTGGGCCTGGCGTTGATGAGAACGCAGCCCCAGGTGCACGCAGAATAAATGGATAGCGATTCCGCTTTCCGGCGGCACGATGCGGCAGTAGAGCAGGCCGCGCTTTTCGCTGTTGCCCACCGAAACATCGAGATTTTGATAATGTTCAATGGGAAAACGAGAAAGCACCGCGTTGCCGTGATGTCCTTCCGGGTAAACGGCGTTGCGGCCGTAGGCGTAATCGCTCCACATGGTATCGGCGAGAAACTCATAGTGGGTGGTATCCGGCCAGTTTTCGATATGCAGCGGATGAATTTCGTGCGCCCCCATCACCTCCTGCAGGCAAACAATGTCGGCGCTGACGCTGCGCACCGCTTCGCGTAATTCGGGCAAAATAAAGCGGCGATTGAACGCAGTAAAGCCTTTATGGGTGTTAATTGTCAGCACGTTTAACGAAAATCGCGGCATTTGTTCGTCCTTATTTCTCTGGGCAATGTCACTTTCCTGTAGGAAATAGTGTAGTAGAGGTCACAAAAAGATGCGGTGATACGGAATTTTCCGTAAAGTGCGGTACTCTGAGTAGCAGAGAAAAATCCTTCAGGAGAGAAGCCATGAAGTGGCAACAACGTGTACGCGTCGCAACGGGTCTTAGTTGCTGGCAGATTATGTTGCATCTACTGGTCGTGGCAGTACTGGTGATGGGTTGGATGAGCGGCGCGCTGGTGCGCGTCGGATTAGGTTTGTGCGTGCTGTACGGCGTCACGTTAGTGTCGATGCTGTTTTTGCAGCGCCATCACGATGAGCGCTGGCGCGACGTCGGTGATTTCCTTGAGGAACTCACCACCACCTGGTACTTCGGCACCGCGGTGATCGTGCTGTGGCTGCTGTCGCGCGTACTGCACAATAACCTGCTGCTGGCCCTCGCCGGGCTGGCGATACTGGCCGGTCCGGCGGTGGTATCACTGCTGGCGAAAGATAAAAAACTACGCGATCTTTCTTCGGAACATCGCATACGCCGCTGAGCCGGTGGTGGCCGCTATGACCAGTAGCGGCCACAAACTCCCCCACACGATTGCCAGACTCGCATCCTTCAGATAGATCTGCTTGGTGATATCGGTGAAATGACGAATCGGGTTTACCCACGTCAGGTTCTGTAGCCATACCGGCATATTCTCCACCGGCGAAACGTAGCCGGAGAGCAAAATCGCCGGCATCATAAAGACGAATACGCCGATAAACGCCTGCTGCTGCGTGGAGCACAGCGACGAAATCAACAGGCCGAATCCTACCAGCGACAGGCCGTAAACGATCATCGTGAAGTAAAACAGCAGCAATGAGCCGGCAAACGGAATTTGATAGGCCCAGATGCCAATCCCCAGCACGATGGTTGCCTGCAGGGTGGCGACGATCAGCGCCGGGACCGCTTTACCGATAAAGATTTGCCAGGTTGCCAGCGGCGACACCAGCAGCTGGTCGAGCGTGCCCTGTTCGCGCTCGCGGGCAACGGAGAGCGAGGTGACGATCATGACGCCGATGGTGGTGATCATGGCGATCAGCGACGGTACCACGAACCATTTGTAATCGAGATTCGGGTTATACCAGTTGCGCACCACCAGCTCGCTATTGTTCGGTTTGGCTTTACCTTCCAGCAGGTCCTGCTGATAGCTTTTGACGATCTGCTGGAGATAGTTCGCGGCAATTTGCGCGCTGTTAGAGTTGCGCCCGTCCAGCAAAAGCTGGAGCGGGGCGGTCTGGTTGGTGTCGAGGTTGCGCGAAAAATCCGCCGGGAAACGCACGACCAACAGGGCTTTTTGTTCATCGATGGTGGGTCGTATTTCCTGCGGGCTTTTCAGTAGCAGAACGTGGGTGAAGGCTTTGGCGCGGGCGAAGCGCTGGGTCAGCTCCACGGCGTGCTTGCCGTTGTCTTCGTTATAGATGGCGATGGTGGCGTTCGTTACCTCCAGCGTGGCGGCAAAGGGGAACAGCAGTACCTGGATCAGTACCGGCATAATCAAAATCGCCCGCGTCTGCGGTTCGCGCAACAGCGACTGCAGCTCTTTGCGGATTAACGTCCATAAGCGATGAAACATCGTATATTCTCTCTTTGTGATCCCCGGATTGCGCTGCGCTTATCCGGGCTACCTAATCTGGCAGAAACGGTAGCCCGGGTAAGGCGTTCACGCCGCGACCCGGGAAGCGGGCGCAGACAAATTAATCCAGACGCCGTTTGGTTTTCAGCCACGTCAGGCCGATAAACATTACCGCCGAGGCGATTAAAAACATTACGTTCACCAGCAGCACCACCGGGATATTGCCCGCCAGAAACAGGCTTTGCAGGGTACTAACAAAATAGCGCGCCGGGATCACGTAGGTCACCGCGCGGATTATCGCCGGCATGCTGTCGATCTGAAAAATAAACCCGGACAGCATAATTGACGGCAGAAACGCGGCGTTCAGCGCCACCTGCGCGGCGTTAAACTGGTTGCGGGTAATGGTGGAAATCAGCAGCCCCATTCCCAGGGTGCTCAACAAAAACAGGCTGGTGATAAAAAACAGAATTACCAGCGAACCGCGAAACGGCACGCCAAGTATAAACACCGCCACCAGCATACACAGCAGCATCGCCAGCATGCCGAGGAAATAGTAGGGTATCAGTTTGCACAGCAGCAGTTCGGCGCGGGTAATCTCGGTCGACAGCAGCGCCTCCATGGTGCCGCGCTCCCACTCGCGGGCCACCACCAGCGAGGTCAGGATCGCGCCGACCACCGTCATAATGATGGTAATCGCGCCGGGGATAATAAAATGCTGGCTGATGGCGGCCGGGTTAAACCAGTAGCGCGTCTGCACGTCGATAAGCGGCTCGAAGGTTTCGCCGCGATCTTCCGCCCGCTGCTGCTGCCAGATTTGCCAGATGCCTTCGACGTAGCCCTGGGCGAAGTTAGCGGTATTCGGTTCGCTGCCGTCGGTGATGAGCTGGATCGGCGCATCGTCGCCGGGGCGGGCCATCTTGCGGTCGAAATCTACCGGAATGGTTACCAGCGCGCGAATGCGTCCCGCCTGCATCATCTGCACCAGTTGCTGGCGGTTATCGCTGACGGTGGCGTCGATATAGGGGGAGCCGGTCATGGTATGGACAAAATCCAGCGCCTCTTCGCTTTGCTGCTCCAGCAGCACGCCCACCCGCAGCTTGCTGGAGTCGAGGTTAATCCCGTAGCCAAAGATAAACAGCAGCAGCAGGGGGATGACCACCGCAATCAGCCAGCTGCTGGGGTCGCGGACAATCTGCCGCGTCTCTTTCACGCACAGGGCGCGTACGCGCCGCCACGATAGCCATTTAGCGCTCACCGGCGTTCTCCTTATCCCAGTCGTGAATGAGGGTGATAAACGCCTGCTCCATCGTCGGGTCAGGCTGTTTATCATCCGCTGCCAGCGCCTTCAAATCGTCCGGCGTGCCGCTGGCGATCAGCTTGCCGTGATAGACCAGGCCGATACGATCGCAATACTCCGCTTCATCCATAAAGTGGGTGGTGACCATCACCGTCACGCCTTTATCCACCATGCTGTTGATATGCAGCCAGAATTCACGGCGGGTGAGGGGATCGACCCCGGAAGTGGGTTCATCAAGAAACAGGATATCCGGCTCGTGCATTAGCGAGCAGGCCAGTGCCAGGCGCTGCTTATAGCCGAGCGGCAGATCGTCGGCGGCCTGCCGGGCGATGCTTTTCAGGCCAAACGCCTCGCTCATGCTGGCGATTTTGTCGTTCTGCTCCCGCCCGCGCAGGCCGTACACGCCGGAGAAGAAGCGCAGGTTCTGCTCGACGGAAAGGTTGCCGTAGAGCGAGAACTTCTGCGCCATATAGCCCAGATGCTGACGCGCCTTGCCGGAGCTGACTTTCAGGTCCATGCCCAGCACCAGCGCTTTACCGGAGGTGGGGACCAGCAGGCCGCACATCATCTTAAAGGTAGTGGACTTGCCCGCGCCGTTAGGCCCGAGGAGGCCGAATATCTCCCCGCGCTTGACCTGGAAATCAACGTGGTCGGTGGCGGCAAAATCGCCGAATTTCTTGGTCAGGGTCTGCGCTTCAATCACCGTGTCCTCATGGGAGCCTTCCACGGTGTGGATAATGTTGCCCAGCGGCGATTCGGCGGTCCCGGCGCCGCCCAGCAGGTCGATAAAGGCGTCCTCGAAGCGCGGCGCGGTTTCGGCGACCTCGAGCGGCGGCATATCGGTAGCGTTCTGGACTTCACTGATGCTGGCCTCTTTTTTAAGGATCAGGCGTACCGATTTCCCCTGAATCACGCCATCGCTCACCTGCGGCAGCTTCAGCGTCCGCTGGAGGAGGCGGCGATTATTCTCCTCGCCGCTGGAAATCAAAAAGCTGCGTCCGGCCATGGTCTGCGTCAGCTCTTTTGGCGCCCCCTGATAGAGCAGCTGGCCCTCGTTCATCAACAGCACGTCCCGGCACTGCTCGGCCTCATCAAGATAAGAGGTGCTCCAGAGGATCAGCATTCCGTCGCCCGCCAGTTCATGCACCATTTGCCACAGTTCGCGGCGCGAGATGGGGTCGACGCCGACGCCGGGTTCATCAAGCAGCAGGACTTTCGGTTCGCCGACCAGGGTGCAGGCCAGACCAAGTTTCTGCTTCATGCCGCCGGAAAGCTTGCCCGCCAGCCGGCTGGTAAAGGGGCCGAGGGAGGTAAATTCCAGCAGCCTGGCGAAGGTTTTTTCCCGCGCCTCGCCGGTCACGCTGCGCAGATCGGCGTAGAGCGTCAGGTTTTCCATCACCGTCAGATCTTCATACAGGCCGAATTTCTGCGGCATATAGCCGAGCACCGCGTGCAGGGCGCTATCGTCGGCAATCGGGTCGTAGCCGATGACCGTTGCGCTGCCTGCGTCGGGCTTCAGCAGCCCGGCGAGCATGCGCATCAGGGTGGTTTTTCCCGCGCCGTCAGGGCCCACCAGACCGGTTACATAGCCGGAGTGAATGGTGCAGTCCAGCGGCGCGACGGCCGGGCGGTCCATGCCGGCAAAGCGCCGGGTCAGGCCGCTCAGCGTAATGACGTCCTCGCTCATTGGCCGTTTCCGTGACTGAAGGTGACGGTGACAGGCATCCCCTGGCGCAGCGCGTCGTCGGCATCGGTGACCACAATACGCAGGCGATAAACCAGATCGGTGCGCAGATCCGGCGTCTCCACGGTTTTCGGCGTGAATTCAGCGGTAGGGGAAACGAAGCCGATTTTGCCGCGGTAGGGTTTATCCGGGCGACTATCGGTGTAAAGCAGCACTTCGCGACCCGGCTGGGCCTGGCCGAGGTTTTTTTCATCGATATAGGCGCGTACCCACACCGGATGGGTTAACGAGAGCGTCATCACCGTGCCGCCGGCGCTGAGCATGCTGCCCGGCTCGACGGCGCGAGTCATCAGCGTTCCGTCGGACGGCGAGGTCAACGTGGTATCGTGCAGATCGAGCTTCGCCTGCGCCAGCGCGGCCTGCGCCTGCTCAAGGCTGGCTTTGGCCTGGGCGATTTCCTGCGGACGATTTCCCGCGCGATACTGGCGCAGCTTATCCTGCGCGGACTTCAGCGTCGCCTGGGCCTGATCGCGCGAGGAGCGGGCGTTTTCCAGGTCGTTAGCGGAGATGGCGCTGCTTTTGCGCAGCCCCAGCTGGCGTTGGTAAAAGTTCTGCGCGTAGTCGTAAGCCGCCTGCGCCTGGTTGACCGCGGCGGCGGCCTGGGCAATCTCTTCCGAACGATACCCCGCCATCATCAGGTCGTACTGCGCCCGGGCGGTGGACACGTTGGCCTGCGCCTGTTGGAGGGCGTTTTCGTACGGCGCGCGATCCAGCTCGCCCAGGGTCTGCCCGGCTTTAATCGCATCGCCCTCGTCGACGCTGAGCGACGCCAGCCGCCCGCCCACGCGGAAGCTGAGGTTGACGGTACGAATATCCACGTTGCCATATAGCGTGAGCGTTTTCTGCTGGCTGCTCTGGTACCACCACCAGCCTCCGCCAAGGACAGCGACCAGCAGGAGAAGCAGCACAACGATGATGAGCGGTTTTTTCATGACTCCAGACTCCTTTGCGATAATCCTTCCAGAACGAAATCAATATGGCAGGTGATAACCTCAATAATTTGTGCGGTTTTGTCCCGATCGAACTCGGCCCAGCCCGCGCGGCGCAGCACCGTTTCCCGCCCAAGGCGAAAAGCGAGCACTTCGCCCAGCAGCGCGTGGGTGTGAAGCACCATTTGCGTGCTGTCGGCGTTAAGGCCGGTATAGGCGGCGATTAAACGGGTCAGGTAGCAGTGTAGTGGAGCAATCACCTGATCGTGGATGAGCCGGTAGGCCGGCGTCGGCGACAACTGCTCGCGGGAGATGAATTTGCTCAAATTGACGGTGTCGTCCTGGGTCAGCAGCAGGATCATGTTCTGGCAGGCGCCAAGTATCAGGCTGCGCATCGCAGTTTTATCCGGCACAGGCTCAGTGAACAGCGCTTCCGCCGCCTGTGCGTGGGGGCGGAAATTGTGTTCGATAAAATCAGCGATCCACTGAGCGCAGGCGAGGTAGAGATCGTCTTTGGAACCAAAATAGTAGGTAATGGCGGCGATATTTTGCCCGGCCTGAGCGGCGATATCGCGGGTCGTGGCGTGCAGGCCGTATTCGCCAAACTGGGCGATTGCGGCGGCGATAAGCTGGCTTTTCGCCTGCTCGCCCTTGCTGGTAATGGGAGTTGTCGTCATCACGCTGGAAAAGTTAATCAATCGATTGATTAACTCTAGGCGCAGGTTTGCAGTTTGTCCACCGTTTGCTGCTAGATATGAAATCCTTCGTGGCTTAGCTCTTCGGCAACCCAGTTAAAGAAGATCTTCACTTTCTCTTTTTGCTCATTCGGGTGCGGTAAAACGAAGTGATGGGCATTCACCGGCATACTGACGTCGCGGCTAAAGACGGGTTCCAGGTGACGTTGACGAACGCTCTGCCCGGCCAGCAAATTACTCTCAAGAATAATCCCCATCCCCATGCGCGCGGCCTCGATACTCATATAGGAGCGGTCAAAATTAAAAATAAAGTTTTTATTCCAGCCGCGAACCTTATGCCAGGACAGCCAGTTGCTCCAGCCGATCAGCGTGCTATCGGAATGAATAAGATCGCAGGCCAACAAATCTTCAATGGACTGAACGTCGCGTCCGGCTAAATAAGTCGATGAGGTGAAGGGGAGCATGCGTTCGTTTTTTATGGTCTTGACCACCAGGGTCGGCCACTGTGAGAGCCCGTGGCGAATATCAATATCGATATTATCGCGGGAGAACTGAATGCTTTCATAAGAACAGGTCAGGCTAATTTTAAGCTCCGGCCAGGCCTGGCGAAACTTATGAAGTCGGGGCATCAACCACAATAAGCCAAAGCTCGGCGCTGAATGAATCCGTAAATAATCCTGGTGGATATCATTAATCACCTGGTTAGTGGCCTGGCCAATAATATTTAAGGCTCCGGAAACTTCTTTAAGATATTTTTCACCAATGGTGGTTAAGACCATTCCTTTACTGCTGCGGGAAAATATTTTCTTTCCCAGATACTGTTCCAGGCTGGCTATCTGATGACTGACTGCGGAAGCTGTAATATTGAGATTCTCCGCTGCCAGGTTCAGGCTGCCGGTATCGGCTACTTCAATAAATGCCTGAATATTGCGTAAGGATGGCATCGGCAAGCTTTTATTTGGCAGCGGCTGGTTCATGATTTCCTCCGGTGAGTGGAATAATGCAGGGTGATTTGTTTACTCAAAAAACAGTACATCCAGCGGTTATCCCAGAAAATGAGGGTCAGGATAGCATAGCCGGGAAATAAGATATGGCGTAATCCGTGATGAACTTAACAGTTTTAAATATGAAGCTCTCGGAAAAATAATTGACAGGAATTTGAATGCAGTCACGAAGCAAATTTTTCTCACGCGTAATTGAGCTTTTTTGAATACCCTTTCTTTTTGGGATTGTTATATTGCAACCACAGGCCTGATAACAGGGCGCGATGCGGTAAGGTTCGCGACAAAAAGCATAAAAAATACAGAGGATACCCTATGTCACGTATAGATACTGTGGTCTGTACTGACGCCAGGAAAACAAAATATCGTTTTGTGGTTTTGACGATGATTTTCCTGGTGTATGCCATAAATTACGCCGACAGAACGAATATCGGCGCGGTATTGCCGTTCATTATTGATGAGTTTCATATCAACAACTTTGAAGCCGGGGCCATCGCCAGCATGTTTTTCCTGGGCTATGCGGTCAGCCAGATCCCGGCCGGCTTTTTCATTGCCAAACGCGGCACGCGAGGGCTGGTCGCGCTGTCGATTTTCGGTTTTTCCGCTTTTACCTGGCTAATGGGCACCGTGAGCTCGGTGTTTGGCCTGAAGATGGTGCGGCTGGGGCTGGGGCTTAGCGAAGGGCCATGTCCGGTAGGCCTGGCTTCGACCATTAATAACTGGTTCCCGCCGAAAGAGAAAGCCACGGCAACGGGCGTCTACATCGCCGCCACCATGTTTGCGCCGATCATCGTACCGCCGCTGGCGGTATGGATCGCGGTAACCTGGGGCTGGCGATGGGTCTTTTTCTCCTTTGCGATACCGGGAATTGTGGCGGCGGTGGCGTGGTACCTGTTGGTTAAGTCAACACCCGCAGAGAGCGGATTTGTTTCGCAAAGCGAACTGGAAAAGATTAACGCCGGGCGTGAAAGCGATAAAAACGCCGTACGGCAAAATATATTAATTGCCGATCGCTTTATCTGGCTGGATAAATTTATTCGGGTGAAAAAGCTTACCCCTATTGATACGGCGAAAGGATTATTTACCTCGAAAAATATTCTTGGCGACTGTCTGGCTTATTTTATGATGGTTAGCGTGCTGTACGGATTATTAACGTGGATCCCGCTGTATTTGGTTAAAGAGCGCGGTTTTGATGTAATGAGCATGGGCTTCGTGGCAAGTATGCCGTGTATTGGCGGTTTTATAGGTGCGATTGGCGGTGGATGGATTTCGGATAAGGTATTAGGCCGGCGACGTAAACCGACAATGATGTTTACCGCGATTTCCACCGTGGTCATGATGCTCATTATGCTAAATATTCCCGCGAGCACCTGGGCGGTCTGTGTCGGATTATTCTTCGTCGGTTTATGTTTGAATATTGGCTGGCCGGCCTTTACCGCCTACGGTATGGCCGTTTCGGATAATAAAACCTATCCGATCGCCTCTTCTATTATCAATAGCGGCGGTAACCTCGGCGGATTTGTTGCCCCGATGGCTGCGGGCTTTTTACTCGATCAAACCGGCAGCTTTAATTCGGTATTCACCTATTTTGGTATCTGCGCCGCAATAGGTCTGGTGGTGATTCTCTTTCTCGATGAGCCACAATAACGGAAAAATATCCTGTTAATTAATATGCGTCATGTCATGGAGTGAAAATATGTTATTAAAAGATAAAGTCGCCATTATTACCGGCGCGGCCTCGGCACGCGGTTTGGGTTTTGCCACCGCCAAATTATTTGCTGAAAACGGCGCCAGCGTGGTCATTCTCGACCTCAATGGCGAAGCCAGCAAAGCGGCGGCCGCGGCCTTAGGCGAAGGCCATCTTGGCCTGGCGGCGAACGTTGCCGATGAAGTTCAGGTTCAGGCGGCGATGGAACAGATTCTGGCGAAATATGGCCGGGTCGATGTGCTGGTGAATAATGCCGGGATTACTCAGCCGCTGAAGCTGATGGATATTAAGCGCGCCAACTACGACGCGGTGCTGGACGTCAGCCTGCGCGGCACGCTGCTGATGTCGCAGGCGGTTATTCCGACGATGCGGGCGCAAAAATCGGGCAGCATCGTCTGTATCTCTTCGGTTTCCGCCCAGCGCGGCGGCGGTATCTTCGGCGGCCCGCACTACAGCGCGGCGAAAGCCGGGGTGCTCGGCCTGGCGCGGGCGATGGCGCGCGAGCTTGGTCCGGATAACGTCCGCGTTAACTGCATTACCCCGGGGCTGATTCAGACCGATATCACCGCCGGTAAGCTGACCGACGACATGACGGCCAATATCCTTGCCGGGATCCCGATGAACCGCCTTGGCGATGCGGTGGATATCGCGCGCGCCGCCCTGTTCCTCGGCAGCGATCTCTCTTCCTACTCGACCGGTATCACCCTGGACGTGAACGGCGGCATGTTAATCCACTAAGCGAGGCAAGCAGATGAAAATCACGGAATCACAAAAAGTTGCCGCGGCGGCGTGGCGTATCCGCCGCTATGCCCTGCAAATGGGCGAGGTTCAGGGACAGGGCTACATCGGCCAGGCGTTAGGCTATGCGGATGTGCTGGCCACCGCGTTCAGCCACGCGATGCGCTACCGCCCGGAAGAACCGGAGTGGGAAGGACGCGACCGCTTCCTGCTCTCGCACGGCCATTACGCCATCGCCTATTATGCGGCGCTGCTGGAAGCGGAAATTATCCCGCAAGAGGAGCTGGAGACCTACGGTTCCGACGACAGCCGTCTGCCGATGTCGGGTATGGCAACCTATACGCCGGGGATGGAGATGTCAGGCGGCTCGCTGGGACAGGGGCTCTCCATTGCCGTCGGGATGGCGCTCGGCCTGCGGCAGAAGCGCAGCGCATCCTGGGTTTATAACTCCATGTCTGATGGGGAGCTGGACGAAGGGTCGACCTGGGAAGCGGCGATGTCGGCGGCCCATTACGGCCTGACGAACCTGATAAATATCGTTGATGTGAACAAACAGCAGGCGGACGGCGATTCGCGCAAAATCCTCGGCTTTGAGCCGCTGCATGAAAAATGGTCCGCCTTCGGCTGGTACGTGCAGCGCGTGGACGGCAACGATCTGGCGGCGGTGATTACCGCCTTCGACAACGCGAAAAATCATGCGGGCAACCAGCCGCGGGTCATTTTATGCGACACGCTGATGGGCAAAGGGGTGCCGTTCCTGGAAACCCGCGATAAGAACCATTTTATCCGCGTCGATGCCGACGAATGGCAAAAGGCGATTGCGGTGCTGGACGCCAACAAACCGGAAGGAGTGCTGTAATGAGCCAGAGTAAACCACGTTTAAAGACGTCGGCGATGATCGCCTCTATTGCTGATGAAGGCCAGGCGACCGTTTCCGCCCCGTTTGGCGTCGCCCTATCGAAGCTGGCGGCGCAGCGCCCGGAAATCGTCGGGATGACCGCGGATCTGTCAAAGTATACCGATCTGCATATCTTCGCCCAGGCCTTCCCGGATCGCTTCTTCCAGATGGGGATGGCGGAGCAGCTGCTGATGGGGGCTGCCGGGGGAATGGCGAAGGAGGGATTTATTCCCTTCGCCACCACCTATGCCGCTTTTGCTACCCGCCGCGCCTATGATTTTATCCATCAGGTTATTGCCGAAGAGCATCTGAACGTGAAGATCTGCGCGGCGCTGCCGGGTCTGACTACCGGCTACGGGCCGAGCCATCAGGCAACGGAAGATCTGGCGATTATGCGCGGCATTCCCGGGATGGTCATCGTCGATCCCTGTGATGCGCTGGAGATAGAACAGGCGGTACCGGCGATTGCCGACCACAGCGGTCCGGTGTATATGCGTCTGCTGCGCGGTAAGGTGCCGCTGGTGCTCGATAAATATGATTATCAGTTTGAGCTGGGCAAGGCGAAGCTGCTGGAGGACGGTAATGATGTGCTGATTATCTCTTCCGGGCTGATGACCATGCGCGCCCTGGAAGCGGTTGCAAAACTGCGGGCCGATAATATCAGCGCGGCGGTACTGCACGTACCCACCATCAAACCGCTCGATGAAAAAGCGATCGTTGCGCAGGCGTCGAGGCCCGGTCGTCTGGTGGTGACCGCGGAAAACCACACGTCGGTTGGCGGGTTAGGGGAGGCGGTTGCCGCGCTGCTGATGCGCAAAGGCGTGCGCTGCGAACTGGATACCGTTGGTTTGCCCGACGAATTCCTGCTGGCCGGGGCGCTTCCGACGCTGCACGACCGCTACGGCATTTCCACCGCGAAGATGGTCGAAAAAATTAAGCATCGCCTGCGTTAGTTGTTTTCGCCGCCGCGTTCTGCGGCGGCGCTTGTTTATCGCCAGGACCGGGAGCAGTGGTTTGTTAGCCAGAGGATTCTTTTCGGCAGATTTTATGCGGTTCATCACAAAATCTGCTAGACTGCGCAGCTTCATGGCATTGTGGTTTTTGCCATCTCTTTCGCAATAATCTCCCTGAAAACTACGCCTGTGACGGGCCGGGGCGGTTCGGAGTTGTTATGTCTTTTGATTCCCTTGGCCTGAATCCTGAAATCCTGCGCGCCGTCGCTGAGCAGGGCTACGTTGAGCCAACCCCTATTCAGCAGCAGGCCATCCCGGCGGTATTACAGGGTCGCGATCTGATGGCCAGCGCCCAGACCGGTACTGGTAAAACGGCGGGATTTACGCTGCCGCTGCTTCAGCACCTGGTCCAGAAAGAACCGCACGCTAAAGGCCGTCGTCCGGTGCGCGCGCTGATCCTGACCCCCACGCGCGAGCTGGCGGCGCAGATTGGCGAGAACGTGCGGGATTACAGCAAATACCTTAACGTTCGTTCGCTGGTGGTGTTCGGCGGCGTGAGCATTAACCCGCAGATGATGAAGCTGCGCAGCGGCGTCGATATCCTGGTGGCAACGCCCGGCCGCCTGCTGGATCTTGAACATCAGAACGCCGTGAGCCTGGACAAAGTTGAAGTGCTGGTGCTGGATGAAGCCGACCGTATGCTGGATATGGGCTTTATTCACGATATTCGCCGGGTACTGGCGAAGCTGCCGGCAAAGCGCCAGAACCTGCTGTTCTCCGCAACCTTCTCCGACGAGATTAAATCGCTGGCGGAAAAGCTGCTGCATAATCCGCTGGAAATTGAAGTCGCTCGCCGCAACACCGCTTCAGAACAGGTGAGCCAGCTGGTGCATTTTGTCGACAAAAAGCGCAAGCGCGAGCTGCTGTCGCAGATGATCGGCGAAGGCAACTGGCAGCAGGTGCTGGTCTTTACCCGCACCAAGCACGGCGCTAACCATCTGGCGGAGCAGCTTAATAAAGACGGCATCCGCAGCGCCGCCATTCACGGCAACAAGAGCCAGGGCGCGCGTACCCGCGCGTTGGCTGACTTTAAATCCGGCGGCATTCGCGTGCTGGTGGCGACCGATATCGCCGCGCGCGGTCTGGACATTGAAGAGCTGCCGCACGTGGTGAACTACGAGCTGCCAAACGTACCGGAAGACTATGTGCACCGTATTGGTCGTACCGGGCGCGCCGCGGCAACGGGTGAAGCGCTGTCGCTGGTCTGCGTGGATGAACATAAGCTGCTGCATGATATCGAACGCTTGCTGAAAAAAGAGATCCCGCGTATCGCCCTTGCGGGCTATGAGCCGGATCCGTCGATCAAAGCCGAGCCGATTCAGAACGGTCGTCAGCAGCAGCGCGGCGGCGGCGGCCGTGGTGGCCAAAGTCAGGGCCGCGGCGGCCAGGGACAAGGTCGCGGTCAGCAGTCCGCGCCGCGTCGTACCGATGGCGAAGCGCCGAAAGCGCGAACTCAGGACGGTAAACCTCCTCGCCGTCGTCGCCCGCGCAAACCCGCGGCGGCTGAGTAACCCTATCCCGTCACTCCTGCGGGCATAGCCGCGAACGCGCGGCCATGCCCCGGATGGGTTATCCGGGTAAGGCTCCTTGCCCGGCATGCTCTTCGCTCACGTTGAACCTCGAGCGAGATTCCAGTTTGCTCAGAAAGACATTCCTCCCGATGGCGAAAAAATGGCACAATAGTGGCTGTTTATACAGTGTTCAGGTTTTCTCATGGCTTTGACCGCAGCGCTGAAAGCGCAAATCGCCGCCTGGTATAAGGCGCTTCAGGAACAAATTCCTGACTTTATTCCCCGTCCTCCGCAGCGGCAGATGATCGCCGATGTGGCGAAGACGCTTGCCGGGGAAGAGGGGCGGCATCTGGCGATAGAAGCCCCGACCGGCGTCGGTAAAACCTTGTCATATCTGATTCCCGGCATCGCCATTGCCCGTGAAGAACAAAAAACGCTGGTGGTCAGTACCGCCAACGTTGCTCTGCAGGACCAAATCTACAGCAAAGACCTGCCGCTGCTGCGCAAAATCATTCCCGACCTGCGATTTACCGCCGCCTTTGGCCGCGGGCGCTACGTCTGCCCGCGTAACCTGGCCGCCCTTGCCAGCACCGAACCGACGCAGCAGGATTTACTGGCCTTTCTTGATGACGAACTCACGCCCAATAACCAGGCGGAGCAGAAGCTGTGCGCGACGCTGAAAGCGGATCTCGATAGCTATAAATGGGACGGCCTGCGCGATCATACCGATAAAAACGTTGATGATTCATTATGGAGCCGCCTGAGCACCGACAAAGCCAGCTGTCTGAACCGCAACTGCCACTACTACCGCGAATGCCCCTTCTTCGTCGCCCGCCGGGAAATCCAGGAGGCCGAAGTGGTGGTGGCGAACCATGCGCTGGTGATGGCGGCCATGGAGAGCGAAGCGGTGCTGCCGGAGCCTAAGCATTTGCTGCTGGTGCTGGATGAAGGCCACCATCTTCCGGAGGTGGCCCGCGATGCGCTGGAAATGAGCGCGGAAATTACCGCCCCGTGGTACCGCCTGCAGCTGGATCTTTTTACGAAGCTGGTCGCGACCTGCATGGAGCAGTTTCGCCCTAAGACCACGCCGCCGCTGGCCAATCCCGAACGGCTGAATGGGCATTGCGAGGAGCTCTACGAACTCATCTCCTCCCTGAATAACATCCTCAACCTGTACATGCCGGCCGGGCAGGAGGCTGAGCACCGCTTCCCGATGGGAGAGCTACCGGCGGAAGTGATGGAAATCTGCCAGCGGCTGGCGAAGCTCACCGAGACGCTGCGCGGTCTGGCGGAGCTGTTCCTTAACGATCTGGGCGAAAAAACCGGCAGCCACGACGTGGTGCGTTTGCACCGGGTTCTGCTGCAGATGAACCGCGCGCTGGGGATGTTTGAGAGCCAAAGTAAACTCTGGCGGCTGGCATCGCTGGCGCAATCCTCCGGCGCGCCGGTGACCAAATGGGTTACCCGCGACCTGCGGGATGGCCAGATGCATATCTGGTTCCACTGCGTGGGGATCCGCGTCAGCGAACAGCTGGAGAGGCTGCTGTGGCGCAGCGTCCCGCATATCGTCGTCACCTCTGCGACGCTACGCTCGCTGAATAGCTTTTCGCGTTTGCAGGAGATGAGCGGGCTGAAAGAGAAGGCGGGAGACCGCTTTGTGGCGCTGGACTCGCCCTTCAACCACGTCGAACAGGGCAAAATCGTCATTCCGCAGATGCATTACGAACCGCTTATCGATAACGAAGAGCAGCATATCGCCGAGATGGCCGCCTATTTCCGGGAGCAGGTCGAGAGCAAAAAGCATCTCGGCATGCTGGTGCTGTTCGCCAGCGGAAGAGCGATGCAGCGCTTTCTCGAACACGTTACCGATCTGCGCCTGCTGCTGCTGGTTCAGGGCGATAAGCCTCGCTACCGGCTGGTCGAGCTGCATCGCAAACGCGTAGAAGGCGGCGAGCGCAGCGTACTGGTTGGGCTGCAATCCTTCGCGGAAGGGCTGGATTTAAAAGGCGAGTTGTTAAGCCAGGTGCATATTCATAAGATCGCGTTCCCGCCGATAGACAGCCCGGTGGTGATTACCGAAGGCGAATGGCTCAAAAGCCTCAACCGCTATCCGTTCGAAGTTCAGAGCCTGCCCAGCGCGTCATTCAACCTGATTCAGCAGGTTGGCCGCCTGATTCGTAGCCATAGCTGCTGGGGAGAGGTGGTGATTTATGACAAACGCCTGTTGACCAAAAACTACGGTAAGCGTTTATTGAATGCATTACCCGTATTTCCGATAGAGCAGCCAGCCGTCCCTGAGGTTATAGTAAAAACTAAAACAAAACAGACGCGTCGCAAACGGCGTTAGCGGTGCAGTGTCGATGATGTGAGAAGCTCAGAGGAGCCTGCAATGGACTACAGCAAAATCATTAAAGAAGTCGGGCGCGGCAAAAATCACGCCCGCGACCTGGACGTGGAGACGGCGCGCGCGCTCTACTCGCGGATGCTTAACGGCGAGGTGCCTGAGCTCGAACTCGGCGGCATTCTCATTGCCCTGCGCATCAAGGGCGAAGGTGAAGCGGAGATGAAGGGCTTCTATGAAGCGATGCAGAATCATACGATGAAGCTGACGCCGCCGGTCGCTAAACCGATGCCGATAGTGATCCCCAGCTACAACGGCGCGCGCAAGCAGGCTAACCTGACGCCTCTGCTCGCCGTGCTTCTGCATAAGCTTGGCTTCCCGGTGATTGTTCACGGCGTGAGCCACGATCCCACCCGCGTGCTGACGGAAACGATTTTTGAACTGATGGGGATCCCGGCGACGCTTCAGGCGGGCCAGGCCCAGGCGCGGTTAGACAGCCATCAGCCGGTTTACGTGCCGGTCGGCGCATTGTGTCCGCCGCTGGAAAAACAGCTGGCGATGCGCTGGCGCATGGGGGTGCGTAACAGCGCCCACACGCTGGCCAAGCTGGCGACGCCGTTTGCTGAAGATGCGGCGCTGCGCCTGTCGAGCGTTTCGCATCCTGAATACGTTGGCCGGGTGGCGAAATTCTTTGCCGAGATCGGCGGCCGGGCGCTGCTGATGCACGGTACCGAAGGCGAAGTTTACGCCAATCCGCAGCGCTGTCCGCAGATCAGCCTGATTGACGCGGCCGGTACGCGGGTGGTTAACGAGCGTCAGGATGGCGCAGCGGAGCAGGCGCTCGTCCTGCCGGCGTCAAAAGATCCCGAAGTGACCGCGCGCTGGATTGAGCGCTGTTCTGTAGGGAGCGAGCCGTTGCCGCAATCGCTGAAAATTCAGCTGGCCTGCTGTCTGGTGGCGACCGGCGTCGCCTCCTCTCTGGAGCAGGGGCTGGCGAAGGTGGCTGAGAGCTGGTAACTGTATCGGCAGGCAAAAAAAAGCCCGTCCAGTGGCATGGACGGGCAAGGCAAGGGTATTAAAGGATCTTACAGGGTTAAAACAGTGGCATTACAGAGTGTTGCTACAGGAAATGCTGGCGATTATTTGTAGATAACCGCGGTACCGCTCAGTTTGTTGTTGCTGTTAGCGGAGGTAATGCTATAGCCGGTCGCGCCAGCGGCCTCTGCTTTTTCAGCCAGTTTGGCTTCCAGTCCATCCAGCGTCGTCGCGCCTTCAGCAGAAACCACACCGATTTTGTTCATGCTCTCTGCCTGAGCCGATGTGACCGGCTGAGCGGCGAACGCGCCGAAAGACAGAGCGGACAGGGCGATAGCGGCAGCAGCGTATTTGATGTTTTTCATAATTAATCTCTCGCAGGTTGTTCTGTATAGGGGACGATGTTCCGTCGATGTGATAAGTATCACGGTTTTTGGCGGGAGATAAAATCGAAGGAAATTAACAATCTCAATCTAATTTTTTGAATGATTATTAATTTATTGAATATTAATAAATTATTTTAGCCGATGGCGGCGAAACCGGTTGGGACGGCGTTCAGCGGGCTGGAAGGGCACATTTTGCCACTCCGTTTGCCAAAAATCGTGCGCGAAAAGTTAATGCGATATGCGGTAATGAACGGTAAATATCGGTCAGCGAAGCTGGCTATCTTTGGATCCTCTGCGATTATATCCCGAAAATGTATTGTTATGTAAATCTTTCTCCTGTTGGCATTTAACGCAGTATTTGACTCCCGCCACCGCCCGTCGGCGCGCCTCAGGAATCGGCTCTCCGCATTCTTCACAAAATTTGTTGCTTTCGCCCGATGACAGCTCATTTCGCGCCCGGGCTATCGCGTCGTTGATGGTGCTGTCGATCTGTTCCTGCACCGCGTCATCATTTGCCCAACCTGATGCCATAGTTCACCTCGCTATCTCTTCTCTCTTTAGTATAGAGAATATGGGGGTAAAAGATGACCAGACAAGGCTCAGATCTCTGACCATTCGCGCAGCAGGTTATGGTACAGATTAAGCAGAGACAGCACTTCGTCGCTTTCGCCGTGGCGGCTTTTTAATTTCTGAATATTGCCATCCAGTTCAAACAGCATACTGCGGCGTTTATCGTCACGGATCATTGACTGAATCCATAAGAACGAGGCGACGCGGACGCCTGAGGTCACCGGGGTGACGCAGTGCAGGCTGCTCGAAGGGTAGAGCACCAGGTCCCCGGCCGGGAGCTTAACCGCGTGCTGCCCGTAGGTGTCGTTGACGACCAGCTCACCGCCTGCATAACTTTCCGGAGCGCTTAAAAACAGGGTGGCGGAAAGATCGGTGCGCATCCAGCCGCCCTGCGCCTGGCTGCGCACCGCGCCGTCGACGTGGAAACCGTAAGTTTCGCTCTGCTGGTAGCGGTTGAACAGCGGGCTGGAAATCGCCTTCGGCAGCGCGGCGGCAAAAAAAAGCGAACTGCGGTTCAGCGCCGCCAGCACGTTGCCCTGAAGCTCGGCGTAGAGGTTGCTGCGGGTGTCCACCTGCTGGTTATGTTTGACCTGAGCGCCCTGGTCGCCGGTCGTCACGCGCCCGTCAACCCATTCCGCCTGCTGAAGCTGAGCGGTAAAATCGTCCACTTCCTGAGGGGTGAGAACGGCGGGAATATGGTACATCATCGTTTTATCTCCTGAGAAAACGGGGCGTTGCCGCCCCGCCGTGGATCAGAAATGGATATTGGCGGTAAGCAGGAAGGTCCGCGGCTCGCCCGGGTGATAACGGTAGCCGCTCTTGTTAATCGAGGCGACGTAGTCGGTATCAAACAGGTTGTAGACGTTCAGCTGCAGGTCGAGATTGCGGTTAATGCGGTAACCGACTTTAGCATCGGCCACCCAGTAGCCTTCGGTATAAGAAGGCGTGCCGACCGCGCCGTCGCTGCCGCGATGCATGCTGCCGACGTATCGCGCGCCGGCGCCGACGGCGATCGCATCGGTGGCCTGGTACTGGCTCCAGAGGGTAAACGCGTGCTCTGGCGTATACGGCAGCGCGCTGGTGCCATCCTGGGCGGTGTTCGCGCCTTCACGAACGCTGGCATGCTGTTGGGTATAGCCGCCGATAACCTGCCAGTCAGGAGTGATGTTACCGGCCAGCGAAATCTCATAGCCTTCAACGCGTTTCTTACCATACTGCGAATAGCTGCCGTCGTCGTTCTGCTCGACTTCGTTTTCAATATCGGTGCGGAAGAGGGCGGCGGTCAGCAGCAGGCGTTTATCCATCAGCTCCCACTTGGTGCCGAGCTCGCTGGTTTTGGCCTTCTGCGGTTTAAAGTCGGTTCGGTTGGCGCTGCTGCCGGTGCCGCTTTGCGCGAGGGTAAAGTTGCTGCCTCCCGGCGGCTGCTGGGAAACGGCGTAGTTGACGTAGAGATTGCCGTTATCGGTCAGGTGGTACAGCGCGCCGGCCTTCCAGTTCACCAGGTTACCGCTGGTTGAGGTATCGACGGTGGTGAGCGGGGTATTTTTCGCGACCCCCGTCGGGCAGGCAATGGCGCCGCGTCCGGTACCGCCGCACAGGCTGGCGCTATCATATTTGGTCTGGTAATTGTCCAGACGGATCCCGCCGTTAAGTTCGAAGTCCTGGGAAATTTGCAGGGTATCGAAAGCATAGACGCCGAAGGTATCCGTCTGCCCGTTAGCGTTGGCGCCGCTGCGGTTCAGGCCGCCGATGGAGATGTCGCTATTCGGATGGTAAATATTCACCGCCGGAGGCGTGAGCGGATAGACCCCGTAGTTGGTCTGGGTTTCACGGGTGAATTCCACGCCGGTGCTGACGTCATGACCGATAGCGCCGGTGTAGAACGTCGACGTCAGGTTAGTCTGGTTGGTCAGGATCTTGTTGCTGATGTCTTTGGTATTCGCCAGGCGCGACCAGGTCCAGGTGCCCACATCGTCAGGGTTTGGCTGGGAAATGTTTGACGCTCCGCCCATCACCGCGGTCATCAGATAATCCTGCTTCACGCGAGACCAGCGGGTGGTGTTGCGGATCGTCGTGGTGTCGCTCAGGTCGTGCTCGAAACGCATCGTCACGGTATCGGTTGTGGAATCATCGTAGTCGGAATCGGTGCCGTAGAAGTTGCTGGTGGCGACCTTGCCGGAGTGATTCAGCGCCGAGGTGCCGGCGTTGGGAGCGGAATAGCCCGGCAGCCCGATGGTAGGAATGCCGCCGTCGGGGGTGTTGTGCTGGGTCACGTGCAGATAGTTAAGGTACAGGCGGTTCTCGGTGCCGAGACCAAATGCCGCCGATGGCGCGACGCCGTAACGCTCGTTTTTCACCTTGTCCCGGCCCGCGTCGTGGGTTTTCTCGCCCATCAGATTCAGACGCACCGCGCTGGTTTCGCCAATGGCCTGGTTAATATCCAGCGTGCCGCGTCGGAACCAGGCGCTGCCAGCGCTGGCGGAGGCGTCGATACCGGAATCGAGGCGCGGCTGTTTGCTGATCATATTGATCGAGCCGGTCGGCGCACTGCGCCCATAGTCGGAGCCTGACGGCCCCTTGATGACTTCGACCTGTTCGGTATTAAACGTATCGCGGCTGACGCTGCCAATATCGCGGATACCGTCGACGTAAATGCTGTTGGAGGTGTCCGCACCGCGCATGTAAATGGCGTCGCCGGTGGTCGAGTTGCCGTTTTCGCCAGCAAAGAAAGCGCCGACGCCGGGGACGTTTTTCAGCGCGTCGGTAAGGTTAGTGACCCCCTGATCCTTCATCACCTGCTCAGAAACCACGGTAACCGTTCGCGTGGTGTCGGCGATCGGCCGTGAAAATTTTGGATCGGCGGAGCGAGTCGGCGCGTAAAGCGATGGCGTCTGCGCTTCGACCACCAGCGTTTCGCCGCTAGTATTTTCAGTGCTATCCGCTGCAAGTAGCTGGCCGGACGGAGAAAGACTCAGGCATAAGCCAGTGAAGAGCGTGAGCGAGTTAAAACTGCTGAACGGCAAATTGTTATTTTTTTCCATTTCAATAAGTGACTTATCGTTTTAATTAGGCCATAACGACCGCAGACGAAGCGTTGCTTCGCCCCGACCACTGCAGGTGATTTCTATACAAAGTAATGAGTTTGATAATGATTGTGATAATCATTATCAAAAACGAACGAATTTTTATCACTCATTTATAAAAAAATAAATACATTTATTTACATTGACCGCAATTTTTCTACATAAAGCGCACGGGGAGGGGTAGCTTAAGGCGGGGATACGGAAATCAGCAGCCCGGCCTGGGCAACGGAGATATTGCCGGCCGGGAAGTACGCTTAGCGGGCGTCCGGACGAATAAGATCAAAACGCAGGCTTTCATCAATGCCGTAATAGGCGCTTGGCCCTCCGGCGCGCAGGATTGGTTGGGCCTTGGCGGTCTGGTAAATTCCGTCATCCAGCAGCGATTCATCGATATGCACCGCGACCACTTCGCCCAGCACCAGCCAGGTGTCAACCGCTTGCCCTTCGGCGGTGGTTAACTGGATGCATTGTGAGAGGCGACACTCGAAGTTTACCGGGCTTTCTGCGATCCGCGGCGCGCTGACGATGCGGCTGGGAGCGGCAGTCAGCCCGGCGCGGATGAATTCATCTTCGTTATGGGGAAGGGTGGCCGAGGTTTCGTTCATCGCGACCGCCAGAGGGCGGGTGGCCAGGTTCCAGACGAACTCTTTCGTCTCAGCGATATTCTGCACGCTATCTTTCCAACCGCTGCTGGCAAAACCAATAATGGGTGGCCGATAGTTAAAGCAGTTGAAAAAACTGTAGGGGGCGAGGTTACGCTGGCCGCTGTTATCAACGGAAGCTATCCAGCCGATGGGCCGCGGCCCGATAATAGCGTTCAGCGGGTCGTGAGGCAGCCCGTGTCCGTGCGAAGGTTGGTAGAAGTACATACGATACCCGTGACAAAAAAAGAGATATCCAGACTCACTTATTTACCGCGCCGCCGTCAACGGGTATCTTACGCGGCTGTTCAAAGGAGATTGCCATGAAAGCCCAGAAACCGGGGTTACACCCGCGTAACCGTCACCAACAACGCTACGACCTGCCCGCGCTGTGCCAGGCCCACCCTGAGCTACAGGGCTTTATCACCCTTAACCCGGTGGGTGAGCAGACCATCGACTTCGCTAACCCGCTGGCGGTGAAGGCGCTGAATAAAGCGCTGCTGGCGCACTTCTACGCGGTGAAACACTGGGATATACCCGACGGCTTTCTCTGCCCGCCGGTGCCGGGCAGGGCGGACTACCTCCATCATCTCGCCGATCTGCTGGCGCTGGATAGCGGGACCATCCCGGCCAACGCCAGCATTCTCGATATTGGCGTTGGCGCAAACTGCATCTATCCGCTGATCGGCGTGCATGAGTACGGCTGGCGCTTCACCGGCAGCGAAGTGAACGCCGACGCCTTCGCCAGCGCCCAGGCTATCGTCAACGGCAATCCCGGCCTTACTCGCCAGATCCGCCTGCGTCGTCAAAAAGACGCCAAAGCGATTCTGACCGGCATTATTCATAAAAATGAGACCTACGACGCAACCCTGTGCAACCCGCCGTTCCATGATTCCGCCGCCAGCGCGCAGGCGGGCGGTGAGCGTAAGCGTCGCAACCTGGGGCTGGGCGAAGAGAGCGTGCTGAACTTTGGCGGCCAGCAGCAGGAGCTGTGGTGCGAAGGGGGCGAGGTCGCGTTTATTACGCAGATGATTCAGGAGAGCCAGCAGTTTGGCCGTCAGGTGAAGTGGTTTACCTCGCTGGTGTCTCGCGGCGACAACCTGCCGCCGCTCTACCGCGCGCTGACCGACGTCGGCGCGGTGAAAGTGGTGAAAAAAGAGATGGCCCAGGGGAATAAGCAAAGCCGCTTTATCGCCTGGACCTTTATGGACGAAGCCAAACGTCGCCGCGCTTTATAACGTCGGCTCGGCGGGAGCCGGCGGTCCCGCCGGCGCTGGCATCGGCAGAACCTGGTAAGTTTGTACCGGCGCCCGCACGCCCGCGAGGTCAAAGTGTCGTTTTACCTGAGTATCAAGAGCGAAGCGGACCGTCCACTGCTTCAGCGGCAGAGTAGTAAAGGTGACGCGCAGGGTGAAGGCAGTGTTGCTTAAGCCCACCAGCCCGGCGAAGGAGGGCTCGCCAATGATCAGCCCGCGAATCTCTTCCTGCGCCATCACTTCCGCGACCGCGTCTTTCAGCGCCTGGTTGGCCTTATCCAGATCTTCTTGCCGGTCAACATCATAGTTGGCCACCACCGAGCCGATCCCGCGCACGAAGTTGGCGAAGGTGGTTATCGAAGACCACGGAATAATATGATAGGCGCCGGTATCCTGGCGTACGCCGACGGAACGAATCGACATACGTTCTACCGTCCCGGTTAACGGCCCGATGGTCACCAGATCGCCGGTATTCATGCCGTTCTCAAACTGGATGAAAATCCCGGTAATAATATCTTTAACCAGGGTTTGCGCGCCGAACGAAATCGCGAGGCCCAGCGCGCCGGCGCCGGCCAGCAGCGGGGCGATATTCACACCCACTTCCGAAAGCAGGATCATGATAGTAATGGTGCTAATGACGACCGCCAGCGCGTTGCGAAACAGCGTCAGCAGCGTTCGGGCGCGGGCGCTGGGCAGCGGGCGGCCGTGAATATCCGATGCCAGACGGTTTTCAATCAGGCTGGCGAGCAGCGTCCAGCCAATCGCCGAGAAGAACAGGATCAGCGCGATGCGGATCAGCACATCCACCGCTTTTTGCCCGCTGCCGTTATGCATCCACTGCCAAAAATCGAACAGGCCCCACGCGCTGAGCAGCAGCATAATCGCCACGCAAACCGTTAATATCCGCGCCGCTTTCAGCGAGGCGGAGATCCAGCCGTTAAGCCGTTTTTGCAGTTCAGGATAGTTGCGCTGGGTTTCCGGCGACAGGGTGATGGTTTTCGCAATCCAGCGCGACAGAATACCGGAGACCAGCGCGGCGGCACCGATGATGGCCAGGCTGCGCAGCGTCGCGCCCATCATAAATTTCAGGCTGTTGCCGGGGTCGAACAGCGAGAAGAAAAACAGCACGATAAAGTAAGCGCAGGCCAGCCAGTGCCAGATCAGCGCAAAGGCGCGGATAAACAGGCTAAAGAATGCCAGCGAGCGGTCGGCGAGATGGATGAGTCCTTGAGTAATCAATTTCTTATTGTGAAATATCAGATACAGCGCCCAGAGCGTAATGCACAGCATAATCACCACGTTGGCCAATGCGCCAAACTGGACGTTGACCTGGTTGGAGATAATCGGCACCGCGACGATGAGCCCGTAGCCAATCAGGCTGCTCAGCGCGCTCAGGCGCAGGTTCCAGTATTTCGCCGCGTCATCGCTGAGGTTGAACGGGCGTAGCTCCGGGATGCGGGGGCAGAAAATGAGCCGCAGAATGGCCTTGAAAAATTCAATCAGCGCGAAGGCGTTGAGAAACAGGCTTTGCTGGAAGGCGATGGTGGGATTATTACCGTTCAGGCGGTCGCTTAAAAGCTGGCCCACGAAGAGGGTGAGCGCCAGCAGAAGCAGGTCGAAAATAAACGCGCCGGCGATCGTTGCAGGTAGCTGAAGCCAGTTGCTGCGGTCGCGGTTTTTATGCCGTCCCCAGTGACCCATCTTGCGATACAGCGGCAGGGCCGCCAGGCGTACCAGCCACCAGAACGCAAATACCAGACCTGCCAGCAGCAGGAAATGCCAGGCGGCGCTGGTGAAGGTTTGTGAATTAAACGCTTTGTGCGGAGAACCGGTGATGTTGCGCCACAGCTGGGAGAAGCGCGAAGAGAGCTGTTCGCCGTATTCGCGGCTGATGTGGGTGACGTTCTCCAGCACCGTGGTCTCATCTTTTATTTCCGGCGGCGTCAGCGTCAGCGTACTGTCCGGCGGCGGCGTGGCGGCGGCTTTCCGCAACTGATCGATAAGCTCCTGACGAGCATCGGCGTTTTCAAGCACGTCGGCCAGCGCGCCGTAGGCCGCTTTCTTCTGCGCCAGATCGGGTTCGCTACTGCTGGACTGATCCGTTGTGGCTGCCGGAACGCCGGGCAGCGTCGCGGCCCAGAGCGGAGCGGTGAAGAATAGGGCAAGCAGTAACAAAATCCGCGGCACAGGCACCTCCATTGCATCTCAAACCAATAAGTATAGAAGACGCGATTCGGAGAGTGGGGTTGGGATGATTCTGGAAAGCGGCTCTCCCGCGAAGGGAGAGCCGGAGGCATCAGGCTACGTGCTGCAAAAACTCGCGCAGGCGCGGGCTGGGCGGGTTATTCACCAGCATCTGCGGATCGCCATCTTCCGCAATGCGCCCTTTATCGATAAAGATCAGGCGCGAAGCCACTTTCTCGGCGAAGCCGATTTCATGGGTAACGATAACCATGGTCATGCCTTCTTCGGCCAGATCCTGCATTACCTTCAGCACTTCATGACGCAGTTCGGGGTCAAGCGCGGAAGTGGGCTCATCAAACAGCATCATTTTCGGTTTCACCGCCAGCGCCCGGGCAATGGCCACGCGCTGCTGCTGCCCGCCTGAAAGCTCAGAAGGGTAGTGGTGCGCGCGTTCCGCGAGGCCGACTTTCTCCAGCAGGTCTTTCGCCAGTTTTTCCGCCGCCGCTTTATTGGCGCCGCGCACGCGCAGCGGGCCAAACATCACGTTTTCCAGCGCCGTCAGGTGCGGGAACAGATAAAACTGCTGGAACACCATCCCGGCTTCCTGGCGAATCAGGCGCTCGTCAACCTTCGGGTCATTAACCTTCAGGCCGTCGACGATCAGATCGCCGCTGGTAATCTCTTCAAGTTTATTAATACAGCGCAGCAGGGTCGATTTACCGGAACCGGACGGCCCGATAATCACCACGACTTCGCCCTGGTTGATCTTCAGATCGATATCATGCAGCACCTTGGTTGGGCCAAAGTGCTTGGAAACGTTTTTAAATTCAATCACAGGATTTTCATCCTTCTTTCAAGACGACGCAGAACAAAGCTCAGCACCAGGGTGATGATCAGATAGATAACCGCAACGGCGCTCCAGATTTCCAGCGCGCGGAAGTTACCGGCAATAATTTCCTGGCCCTGGCGGGTCAGTTCGGCCACGCCGATGACGATAAACAGCGAAGTATCTTTGATGCTGATAATCCACTGGTTGCCCAGCGGTGGCAGCATACGGCGCAGCGCCAGCGGCAGGATCACGTAGCGAATGGTTTCCCGACGAGAGAGGCCCAGCGCGAGGCCGGCTTCGCGAAAGCCTTTATGGATCGACAGCACCGCGCCGCGGGTGATTTCCGCAATATAGGCGCCGGAGTTGATCATAATGGTGACCACCGCCGCGGAGAACGGGTCGATACGTAAATCGCTAAACGCCATGGGTAGAGCGAAGTAGATGAACATCACCTGCACCACAATCGGGGTGCCGCGGATGATTTCGATAAAGACCAGCGCGATGTGGTTGGCAATCCAGCCGCCGAAACAGCGGGCGAAACCGGCCACCAGACCGATTATCAGACCGCCGACCAGGCCGAGGACCGAAATCCACAGCGTCATTTTGGCGCCTTCCAGCAAAATAGGAATGGCGGGCCAGATGGCACTCCAGTCAAACTGCATAATGTGTTCCTGTTACCGTCTCGAAAACAGAGGAAAACCCTCTGAGAAAACTATTCAGGCCTGCTGAGGGGGTAGCCCGGAGCGCTCCAGGTCTACCAGACCACCGCAGGCCTGGAAGAGAGCATCGCTAATTATTATTTGGGTTCAGTACCGAACCATTTTTTATAAATTTCGTTGTAGGTGCCGTTCTCACGCAGCGTTTTCAGCGCGCCGTTCACTTTTTCGCGCAGCTCGTCGCTGCCTTTCGGGAAGGCGATACCGTAGTTTTGCGCTTCCAGCGAGTCGCCTACCGCTTTGAACTTGCCGTTGCCCGCCGTTTTGATGAAGTAAAGGATGTTTGGCGTATCGTGCAGAACCGCATCGGCACGACCGGTGCCCAGTTCCATATAGGCGTTATCGATGTTCGGGAACTGGCGCAGATCTTTGGTTTTGATATTCGCTTTTGCGTAATCAACGGAACCGGTGCCGCCTTTCACGGCAACCACTTTACCGTTCAGATCTTTGACATCCTTAATATCGTTGTTATTGGCGTTGACCATGACCAGCAGGCCGCTTTTGTAGTAGCCGTCTGAGAAGTCGATGGCTTTTTTACGCTCGTCGGTGATGGTGATCCCCGCCAGCGCAAGGTCGATGTTTTTGGTTTGCAGCGCCGGAATAATGCCGCTGAAGTCCATTGGCTTCAGGGTGTAATCGAGCTTCAGCTCTTTTGCAATCGCTGCCCACAGGTCAACGTCGAAACCAACATACTTATCGCCCTGCTTAAATTCGAACGGAACAAACGCCGTATCGGTCGCGACAACCAGTTTTTTATCAGCGGCGTGAGAAGAAACCGCAAAAGCCAGGGTCAGTGCAGCCAGTGAAACTTTAAATACAGACTTCATAGCATTTCCTTTTTTATCCACGGGACGATCCCCTGCGAGAACAAGTTGCCTTATGAAAATATCATGCCAGTTTTACAACCTGTTGTTTTATAACAATCAGGATGAATCCTGTTGCACAATGTTGATAACGGACAACGTTAAATGCACCAATGTGGGGCGTTACTTTGGTGCATCATAAGAGCATCGCATAACACGAGCATTTTTAGCGCAAACCCTGATGTTAAAACAATCTCGGCGTAACGATTGTGTGAGGTGATTATTACAATTGATTTACTTTTGCACGTATTTTGAACATTCTCATGCACTGAGGTGGTGCGTGGCGGGGGGAAGGAAATAAATAAAAAAAGCCGCCAGCGTGGCTGACGGCAGTTAGCGTTACTCGATATTGGCTTCGATGAACCACAGGAATTTATCCAGGTCGCGGGAAGCGGCGGTGAAGATATCAGCGGTGTCTTCATCTTTGGCTTCATCGATGGCTTTACGCACATCGTTGGCGACGATGGCATAGCGGTCGGCCAGCTCTTTCAGATGGTCCTGGACGCTATGGATATCCAGCGGGTAGCTTTTCAGCGGGCTTTTGCTGTTGATGACCTGAGTGGTACCCAGCGCTACGCCACCAAGCTGTACGGCACGTTCTGCCATCGTATCAAGGTGGTCGACGAGCGCAGTGCGGAAGCCGTCCAGCATCTCATGAACGGCAATAAAGTTTGCACCGCGCATATTCCAGTGAGCCTGTTTGGTAATCAAAGACAGGTCAATGAACTGGATCACCTGGCGATTCAGCAGCTCAACGGTCGCCTTCTTAGCGCTATCAGCGACGTCGTTACGGGTATAGAGCAGATTCGTTGCTTTAGTTTTAACCAGTTTTGCGGTACTCATAGTGTCATATCCTCTTGATATATGTACTCGTCATACTTCAAATTCGAATTATTCGGAGCGTCTCATCCCAATAACTTGCGGAATTAAGTATAGCAACGGATCTGAGCTTTGCAGCGGCGGTAGTCTCTATCGGTCTGATAGTGCAGGGCTGTTAGTCGGGTGAAATGCTTTATAAATCAAAGGGGGTTGATTGGTTTTTCCGCCAATCAGCCCTTTTTTAGTTAGCTGATGTCGACCTTCTGGATTTTGGTTTCCCGACGCATTGTCAGCGTAGAGCCCATTGACGCCAGGATAATCGCCCCCAGCGCCAGCGTTTGGGTCGCGGTTAGCGTTTCGCCAAGAAACACCATCCCGGAAAGCGCGGCGAGAGCCGGCTCCATGCTCATCAGGGTGCCGAACGTCTTGCTCGGCATACGGGTCAGGGCCACCATCTCCAGAGAGTAGGGCAGCGCGGTAGATAAAATGGCGATCCCGAGCCCCGGCAGCAGCAGCCCCCACTGAAATAGCGTATCGCTGGCCTGAATCATCCCCATCGGCACAAAGACCACCGCGGCGATCAGCGACCCCATGGCAACCGTTGCCGGGCCGTGCTCTTCCCCGGCGCGCTGGCCGGTCAGAATGTAAACCGCCCAGCAGGCGCCCGCGCCGAGCGCCAGCAGCGCGCCAACGGGATCGATCTGCGACACGCTTTGCCCCAGCGGCAGCAGGAACCATAGCCCGAGCACCGCCAGCGCCACCCAGACGAAGTCGAGGGGGCGGCGGGATCCAAATAGCGCTACCGCCAGCGGCCCGGTAAACTCCAGCGCGACGGCGACGCCGAGCGGAATGCGTTGAATCGATAAATAGAACAGGTAGTTCATCGCGCCAAGCGAGAGGCCATACAGCAGCAGCGGCAGACGCTGCTCCGGGGCAAAGCGCAGGCGCCAGGGTTTGAAGATGACCACCAGGATTAAGGTACCGAGCGCCAGGCGCAGGGCGGTAACGCCTGGGGCGCCGACCAGCGGGAAGAGTGATTTGGCCAGCGAGGCGCCGCTCTGAATGGAAATCATGGCGATTAAAATAACCAGTATCGGCAACCATGCCGGTACCTTACGAGACGAGCCGGGCATCCTTTCTCCTGTCAATTTTGTCAAATGCGGTAAAGGTTCCAGTGTAATTGAATTACCCCGCGCCGGTTGAGCTAATGTTGAAAAAAAGGGTCTTAAAAGCAGTACAATAGGGCGGGTCTGAAGATAATTTCACCACCAGATTAGGAATAATCTGGATACACGTCTGGCGCTTTATGAGCCTTAATAGGAGTATATTTGTAAAAAAGGTTTGTTTTCCAGTTTGTTATAGAAACGTAGAAACCTTTAGTTACATGAAAAAGTACGTTAGACAATGTAAAGTGAAAAGAGTTTCCCAAAAGTTTTTGTTATATTTAAGGCTTAGGACTTATTAGAAACACATTTGAGGTGGTTATGAATAAAATTGCACGTTTTTCAGCACTGGCCGTTGTTCTGGCTGCATCCGTAGGTACCACTGCTTTCGCTGCGACTTCTACCGTTACCGGTGGCTACGCGCAGAGCGACATGCAGGGTGAAGCGAACAAAGCTGGCGGTTTCAACCTGAAGTACCGCTACGAGCAAGACAACAACCCGCTGGGTGTTATCGGTTCTTTCACCTACACCGAAAAAGATCGTTCTGAATCTGGCGTTTACAAAAAAGGCCAGTACTACGGCATCACCGCAGGTCCGGCTTACCGTCTGAACGACTGGGCTAGCATCTACGGCGTAGTGGGTGTTGGTTACGGTAAATTCCAGGACAACAGCTACCCGAACAAATCTGATATGAGCGACTACGGTTTCTCTTACGGCGCTGGTCTGCAGTTCAACCCGATCGAAAACGTTGCCCTGGACTTCTCCTACGAGCAGTCTCGCATTCGTAACGTTGACGTTGGCACCTGGATTGCTGGCGTAGGTTACCGCTTCTAATCACTTCGGTGATATAAAAAATCCGCCTTGAGGGGCGGATTTTTTTTGCCTGCTGTTTACGCGTCTGAGTTAATTGATAGTGAACGCGTCGGTACCCAGATGGGTATAGTCCACTTTCTTCAGCTGGAAGTTGGTGATGTAGGTTGGGCCAGCCTTTTGTTCAGAGATGAAACGATAGCGCGGGGCAATCTCCTGAGCGCTGATCCCGGTCCACTGGGAAAAGAAGCTCAGGAAGTCGTTGGCGGAGCGCCGCGCTTTAATGACCTTATGCGCTTTATCATCGCTGGAGATCACCATAAACGGTACCTGGAAATTCTGCTGATACTTATCGTCGTGCGCCAGATACTGCACCTCTTTCCCGCGCTCTTTAAATGCCAGACCGTGATCGGAAAAATAGGTCATCGAGAAGGTTTCGCCAGAGTTTTGTAGCTGAGTATAAAGATTGCTCAGCAGCGTGTCGGTTTGCGTCATGGTGTAGAGATAGCAGGAGGTCTCTTTCGACTGAACAAAAACCGTGTATTTCCCTTTGGTGCGATCGCAGGCCTGCGGATGTGAGCCCATTAAATGCAGGACGATCAGCTGCGGCTGGGTACGGCGGGTGGCCAGCACCTGCGCGGTCAGCGTTAAGAGCTGCTCATCCTGGGTATTTTTATTGGCCTCGAAATCACCATTCTTGAGGAACTGAACCTCATCCGCGCGTTTGGCGATGCTGGCAATCGCCGTATCGTATTCGCCAATTTGCCCCTGATTCGAGAACCACCAGGTCTGAAAACCGGCGCGGTTGGCGAGGGTCACAAAGTTATCCTGAAACTGCGGCTTATCGTCGACCACCCGGTTGAGGGTTAAACCGAGCGACTTCTGCGTTGAGCCGCTGGCGGCAACGTAGTCATTGAACAGATAGCCTTTTACCGAACTGGCGAACGGGGTATTGTCCCAGTGGCCGCCAAAGGCGCCGAGCGCATCGCGACGGGCGCTCTCGCCAATCACCACCACATACAGATGATACTTCGGCTTTACCGCCAGTACGTGCCAGCTGTCTTTCATATTGGCGAGCTGCGCCATTCGCGCCTGCTCATCCAGCACTTCATTATTATTCACCACCACATCTTTAACGAAGCGGACGGCGGGATAGCCGGTATCGATAACCTTAAAGACGCCGCCCCAGGCGAGGTTTTGCACCGGCTGGAGAAAGAAAATCGCGGTGCAGAACAGCAGCCCCAGCGTCTCCATTTTCCCCCAGCGCGCCGACGTTTCCGGCTTGCGGCGTACGGCAATGACGCCGAGCGCAAAGATAAACACGGCCAGCAGATAGTTGTACCACGGGAAAATGGTCAGGATCTCGGTGGACTCTTCGAGGTTAGTGGCATGCAGCGCCAGCAGCGTATTGAAGTTAGGCGCGCCGTAGGCCTGGCCAAAAGGGTAGTACATGGCCGCCAGCAGCGAATAAACGCCGACCACCACTTTTTGCGCGCGCGGAAAGCTGCGCCACAGAAGATGCAGCACGCAGGTAAAAGCAACGGTATAGAGCAGGCTAAAGTCGTAGCCCAGCGCCAGGTTAATAAACAGCGATTGTAAAAAATAGAATCCTGTCCATGGGTTCAGTACCAGTCCGCGGGCGACCAGCGTTTCTTTCAGCGTGACATTCATAGTAAACAATCAAAAAAGAGCCATGTGCGTCCCCTGGCATCAAGGGGTAAAACCTGCTGGACAGTGCGTGAAGAGGGTCTCTGCGAGCCGCAGTAGTGGCAGGGCTGACAAAAGATAGGGCTTGCAAATGTTAAGGTCAACTATCCATAACGGATTGTTTTGGGAGAAAGCTTACAAAACTTGAAAAAAGTTGCTGAAGCGCTGAGTAATCAGCCAGTGTGGCAGGGAAATATGACAGAAAAATGAAGCGGCGTACCGCGACGCCGCGCTAGTTGTTGGGTTTATCCTGTGGGGGTTTGCCGTTGATCAGATCGCACAGCATACCGACAAGCATTAACCGAACTTTAAAAGGAGAATGGGTAAACACGTTTAAGCACCTCTTGAATTCATTCATAACGACCTCCTGTAACTTCGTCCTTCGCTCCCTGAAGGATGTGTGTATTACGTACAGATATAGCACAGGCTATATTTTATAGCTATGGCTAAAACGTTAATTTTTTGTTCTCCGTGCGCGATCCATTACAATGGGGATCCTTTTATATGATGCTTGATGCGTCACAGGAATGAGGAAGCACAATGAACCGTCGCGCAGGTAAGCCAATAACAAAAAAAGTGACGCAGCTAGTGAATGTCGAGGAGCACGTTGAGGGGTTTCGTCAGGTGCGCGAGGCGCATCGTCGGGAGCTGATTGATGACTACGTGGAGCTGATCTCCGATCTGATTATGGAAGTGGGAGAAGCCCGTCAGGTGGACATGGCCGCGCGTCTTGGGGTGTCGCAGCCAACGGTTGCGAAAATGTTAAAAAGACTGGCGAGCGTCGGGCTGATCGAACAGATCCCCTGGCGGGGGATCTTTTTGACTCCGGAAGGGGAGAAGCTGGCGCATGAAAGCCGGGAACGCCACCAGATCGTCGAAAACTTTTTACTGGTGATCGGCGTTAGCCCGGAGATTGCGCGTCGCGACGCCGAAGGGATGGAGCACCACGTCAGCGAAGAGACGCTGGCGATGTTTAAACAGTTTACCCTCAAGCAGGGGTCGCTGGGAGAATGAACCTCGTCTTTGTTCAGTCGCTGATCCGCGACCGCTTTTTACATCTGCTGCTGATTATCGGCGTTGTTTTAAGCTTCTTTGTTCCGTTTGCCCCCGCCGCCTGGCTTCACGCCATTGACTGGCATACGATTATCACCCTTAGCGGGCTGATGCTACTGACCAAAGGTATCGAACTGAGCGGCTATTTTGACGTCATTGGCCGCAAAATGGCGCGCCGCTTTGTGACCGAACGCCAGCTGGCCATTTTTATGGTGCTGGCGGCCGCGCTGCTTTCCACCTTCTTAACCAACGACGTGGCGCTGTTTATTGTCGTACCGCTCACGCTGACCCTGAAAAAATGGTGCGCCATCCCGACAAGCCGGTTAATCATTTTTGAAGCGCTGGCGGTGAACGCCGGGTCGTTGTTAACGCCTATCGGAAACCCGCAAAACATTCTTCTCTGGGGGCGCTCAGGCCTCTCCTTTCCGGCCTTTATCGGCCAGATGCTGCCGCTGGCGGCGGCGATGATGATCACCCTGCTGGCGCTGTGCTGGTTCTGCTTTCCCGCGAAACATCTCAACTATCAGAGTAGCGATAAGGCGCCATCGTGGCGGCCAAAGCTGGTCTGGAGCTGCCTGGCGTTCTATCTGGTCTTTTTGACCGCCTTAGAGCTGAAGCAGGAGCTGTGGGGACTGGCTCTGATCGCGCTGGGTTTTCTGCTGCTGGCGCGGGCGGTGATTATCAATGTCGACTGGACGCTGCTGCTGGTGTTTATGGCGATGTTTATTGACGTTCACCTGCTGATCCAACTGCCTGTTCTACAGCATGCGCTCAACGGCGTTGGCCAGCTCTCGGCGGGAGGATTGTGGCTGACCTCGATTGGCCTGTCGCAGTTTATCAGCAACGTCCCGGCGACCATTTTGCTGCTTAATTACGTTCAGCCCTCAACGCTGCTGGCTTGGGCGGTTAACGTTGGCGGGTTCGGCCTGCTGCCGGGCTCGCTGGCCAATCTGATTGCGCTGCGCATGGCCGGCGATCGTCGTATCTGGTGGCGTTTCCACGTCTATTCCCTGCCCATGCTGCTGTGGGCGGCGCTGGTGGGGTATGGATTGCTGCAGCTCTGATTTTCAGAGAATTGGGCAAGAAACGGACAGAAACGCCACATTCGCGCTCTCCTTTTCCGGGGTATAACTCTCTTCACGATGGTGAATCACCTTGATTAAGGAGAGTCCTATGCGTTATCAAAAACTGGGCCATACCGGCCTTTTTGTCTCTGAGCTGTGCCTGGGCACCATGACCTTCGGCGGCGAAGGCGGCCTGTGGGGGAAAGTGGGGCAGCTGCGCCAGGCGGAGGCAGAGCAGCTAGTGGGCAGCGCGCTCGATGCGGGCATCAACTTTATCGACACCGCTAACGTCTATTCGGAAGGGCGCTCGGAAGAGATTACCGGCCAGGCGTTGAAGAATCTGAAGGTGCCGCGTGAAAACGTCGTGGTGGCGACTAAAGTGTTTGGCGAAACCGGCACCGCAGGCGTGAACTCGCGCGGCAGTTCGCGCTATCACATCATCGGCAGCGTGAAGGAGAGCCTGCGTCGCCTGCAGCTCGATCATATCGATCTCTATCAACTTCATGGCTTCGATCCGGCGACCCCCATCGAGGAGACGCTGTATGCGCTGGATAATCTGGTGCAGCACGGCCACGTCCGCTACATCGGCGTGTCGAACTGGGCGGCATGGCAGATAGTCAAAGCGCTGGGCATTTCCGAACGACTGGGGCTGGCGCGCTTTGCCTCGTTGCAGGCTTACTACACCATTGCCGGGCGCGATCTGGAGCGCGAGCTGGCGCCAATGATGCAGAGCGAAGGCCTGGGCCTGATGGTCTGGAGTCCGCTGGCGGGAGGGCTGCTCAGCGGTAAGTACGATCGCGACGGACAGTCGGCGAGCGGCGGCCGTCGTCAGGAGTTCGATTTCCCACCGGTGAACAAAGCGCGGGCTTTTGACTGCATTGATGTAATGCGCGAGATTGCCGATGCGAAGGGCGTTTCGGTGGCGCAAATCGCGCTGGCCTGGCTGCTGCATCAGCCGGCGGTAAGCAGCGTGATCATTGGCGCGAAGCGCGCGGAGCAGCTCGCCGAGAACCTCGCGGCAACCAGCATTGTCCTCAGCGGCGACGAGCTGGCGCGGCTTGATGCGGTCAGCGCGCTGCCGCGAGAGTATCCGGGCTGGATGCTGGAGCGCCAGGGCGAATACCGTCGCGACCAGCTAGCACAGCAGTAACTTCCTCTCTTGCACGCCGGATCGTCTGTTTCGCGATCCGGCTTTTTTATCCGCTGCGCTCACAAAAAACGATCCCTGGGTTTGCCCGAAAATAAGATTTCGTTTATATGACTAGTCATGAAATTTATATGACTAGTCATGGGTGCGAGCGATGAACAGAACACTAGCGGCAGATTTTTTATGGGGTAACTCGGTTTCCAGCATGCAAACCGAGGGGGCGTGGAATGAGGGCGGTAAAGGGATGTCGGTTTACGATATCCGCCAGTCCGCGGAATTGACTTCCGACTGGAAGGTGGCGACCGATTCGTACCACCGCTACCGGGAAGACTTCGACCTGATGCAGGATTTGGGCATGAACTGCTACCGCTTCCAGATTGCGTGGAGCCGCGTTTGCCCGGAAGGCGACGGTGAGTTCAATGAAGAAGGTATCGCCTTTTATCACCAGTTTATCGATGACCTGATTGCCCGCGGCATTGAGCCGATGATCTGCCTGTATCACTTCGATATGCCGCTGTCGCTGGCTGAACGCTACAACGGGTTTACCGACCGCCGGGTGATGGAAGCCTTTATTCGTTACGGGCAGAAGATGATCGACTGCTTTGGCGACAAGGTGAAGTGGTGGCTGACCTTTAATGAACAGAATCTCTACCATATGCCGGACGCGTTTCTGATTTCAGGCTACATGCGCGGCGAGAAGACCCTGCGCGAGCTGTATCAGATCCAGCACCACGTGATGATGGCCCACGTGCACCTGACGCAGTATCTGCACCAGGCGAAGCCGCAGTGCCTGATGGGCGGCATGCTGGCCCACGCGCTGGTCTATCCGGCGACCTGTAAACCGCGCGATATCCTTTGCGCCCAGCAGCTCGACGAATTTTTAAACCAGAATCTGCTGCGCGCCTTCGCCGGGGAGGGCTACAGCCCGGAAGTCATGCACGTTGTCGCTCGCGAAGGCTTTGCGGATATCTACCGCGCAGAGGATCTGGCGCTGATGGCGCAGGTCAAAATCGACTATCTGGCCTTTAGCTACTACGCCAGCAAGGCGCTGGATAGCGATCCGATCCCGCCGGGCACGCCGGTGAACCACTACATGCAGTTCGGCGATAAAAAGAATGACTATCTGAACGCTACCGAGTGGGGCTGGCAGATTGATCCGCTGGGCTTTCGCACCATCATTACCCGCTACTACAACGACTGGCGTCTGCCGGTCTTCCCGATTGAAAACGGCATCGGGGTGATTGAGTCCTGGGACGGCGAGAACCCGATCGCTGACGATTACCGTATCGCCTATCATCGCGATCATATCAACGCTATGAAAGAGGCGATATTCGAGGACGGCGCGCAGGTGATTGGCTATCTGGGCTGGGGGCTGATCGATATTCTCAGTTCGCAGGGCGATATGCGCAAACGCTACGGCGTTGTCTATGTGAACCGTGAAAACCACGACCTGAAGGACCTTAAGCGCGTTCCGAAGAAAAGCTATGCCTGGCTCAAGCGGGCCATTCGCAGCAATGGCGAAGAGATGTAACGGCGCCTCGCGCGGGCAGATGGTATATTCTGCCCGCCAGTCGCTATCAGCAACGTAAAAGGATCGGGGAATGACGGCCAAATATCTGAGTATCGCGCGGGAAATCAAAAAACGTATCATCAGCCGCCAGTATCCCGCCAGCGCGCCGTTACCCGATCAGTTCGCGTTAGCGGCGGAATTCAGCACCAGCAGGATGACCATCCAGCAGGCGATGCGCCAGCTGATTGTCGAAGGCCTTATCTACACCCGCAAGGGGCAGGGCACCTTCGTGCGCAAAAATTTCCTCCAGCTTTCGCAGTGGGAACTGCCCGGCAGCGACTATTTTGGCGCCACCAAAACCTGGGAGCACTTAGGGGAAGTGGCCAGCCGGGTGATTCGCTTCGAGCTGCGCTTTCCGACGGAAAAAGAGCAAACTTCGTTGCTGATTGACGCCGATGCCCCGGTCTATGATTTCGTTCGCCTGCGGCTGCTCAACGAGGAACCGGTGTCGCTGGATCTCACCGTGATGCCGGTCGCGCTGGTGCCCGGCCTGAATAAAACGCATCTCGAAGGCTCGGTGTTTCGCTACCTGCAGGAGACGCTGGGGCTCAAGATGATGGGATCGTATCGGGTGGTGCGGGCGATGAAACCGCAGGCGCTGGACAGGGAATATCTCAACTGCGAAGCGAGCGATCCGGTGCTGGAGGTGGAGCAGGTGATCTATCTGGAGGACGGTACGCCGCTGGAGTATGCCCATTGCCACTATCGCTACGATCACGGCGGAATTATTCTGGTGAATAACGGATAAAAAAAGGGCGGGCACCGGGCCCGCCACTCTGCGCGATGCGTTTTAGTTCAGACGCACCGGCATACCGGAACGGTTCTGGATCGCCTGATCGACCACGCTCTGGTCTACGTCAGTCTGGCTGGTAATCGCCTGTACGGATTTGGTCAGGTTAATCGGTACGATTTCGCCGCCCTGGAACTGCTCTTCAGTGGTGGACAGCGGGTTGTGAACTTCAATGAAGCGGCTGCCGTCAGGCTCGGTAGTGGCTTTTACCGGCTCATCGATAAACTCTACGCGGGTGCCGACCGGCACGTTTTCAAACAGGAATTTAATATCGTCGTTACGCAGACGCACGCAGCCGTGGCTGACGCGCAGGCCGATGCCGAAGTTGGCGTTGGTGCCGTGAATGGCGTACAGGCGGCCGATATACAGCGCGTACAGGCCCATCGGGTTATCAGGACCGGCCGGAACAACGGCCGGCAGCGGTTCGCCGGCAGCGGCATATTCAGCGTGCATTTTGGCGGTAGGCGTCCAGGTCGGACCGGCTTTTTTACGCTCAACTTTGGTTACCCAGTTGATCGGCGTGTCTTTGCCGAGCTGGCCGATACCGATCGGCAGCACGATGACGGTGTTGGTGCCCTTCGGATAGTAGTAAAGGCGCATTTCCGCGCTGTTGATGACGATACCCTCATGCACGGTGTCCGGCAGGATCAGCTGCTGCGGGATATTCAGCACGGTGCCGCCTTTCGGCAGGAAGGTGTCCACGCCCGGGTTGGCTTCCAGCATGTTGGATAAACCCATCTGGTATTCGGCGGCGAAATATTCCAGCGGCTGCTTGTTGCCTTCCGGAATGGTGATCACCTGGTTCTGGCCAATCAGACGGCTGCCGTCGGTAGGCAGAGGGTAGGTTACAGCAGAAGCTGTGTTGCAAAAGCCCACGATGGCGAAGGCTGCCGCGAAGAGTGTTGATAATTTCATAATCTTTATGTCGTGGGCGATATTAATGCCGCACAGGCCTTTGTCAGTTTAAACAGGAAGTCGATGGGAGCGCATTATATGTGCTTTCCGGCAAACAGGTAAATGAGATGTGTACGAAATCACATTTTTTTCCTGTGACCGTGAGTGTAGCCCGTCAACGCTGGCCCTGCAGGCTAAAAACGGGAGGGGATTACCCCTCCAGAAGCCGCGCCTGGAGCGCTTCTCGCGCCTGCGGCGTCAGCTGATACTCTTTTTCCAGCCAGGCATCGACGCTGGCGTAACGTTCATCGATGCCGGAAAGCGCGGCGGCAAGGTAAGATTCATGCACCGTCATCATTTCCGCCAGGTTTTGCCGGCCGCGGACGGTCAGCTCATTGCCGAGGGATGCGAGCAAAAAATCCTCGACCTGCGTCAGCATGCCCTGGGTGAGCAGGTACTCCTCCATCACCGTGTGGCGATCGCAGCCGAGGGCGAACAGCGTCAGCGCGCAGCCCACGCCGGTACGGTCTTTCCCTACCGCGCAGTGCTGCAATAGCGCGCCGTCGAAAGGCTCCATCAGCCAGCCGGCCAGCTGGCGATAAGCGGCGTTATTAAACGGCAGCTGGCGATAGAGCTCCAGCATAAACTGCTCGCCGTTAAGGGCGTTTAGCGTGTCGGCGTTGAGCTCGGTGACTTTGGCGTTGACGTCGCGAACGTGCGGATTCGCCGGAGCGTTGAGGTAGCGAGCCGCTTCGTTCAGCTTATCGGGGCTACGATTCACTTCTCCCGGGTCGCGATAATCAATGACCCGGCTCAGGGGGATGGCGTCCAGGTGGGTGAGGTCATCGGCCGTCATCATATGCAGCGAGCCGGAGCGGAATAGTTTTCCGGTCCGCACGCGGCGGCCGTCGGCGGTACGCTGGCCGCCCAGGTCACGAAAGTTGATACCGCCCTGCAGCGATAAGAAAGCCGGATGGCGGGAGAGTGTGGTCATAGGTTCCTTCCAGATTAAGGTAAAAAATTACGCATTAAGCAGTGTAACCGCGCAATATGACACGACCCTAACACAAGCGTCATTGATGATTTTATAACGCCCCGTGAAAAGTGAAGCATTTGCTGGCATAATGTCTGGTTCATCACACTTCTCATTCTCTATTTTCAGGATAACCCCGTGCTAGTATCCAGCAACGTCACCATGCAGTTCGGCAGTAAGCCGCTGTTCGAAAATATTTCCGTCAAATTTGGCGGCGGCAATCGTTACGGCCTGATTGGCGCCAACGGTAGCGGCAAGTCCACCTTTATGAAGATCCTCGGCGGCGATCTTGAGCCGACGCTGGGCAACGTCTCCCTCGACCCGAATGAGCGTATCGGTAAGCTGCGCCAGGATCAGTTTGCGTTTGAAGAGTTCAGCGTGCTGGATACGGTCATTATGGGCCACGGCGAGCTGTGGGAAGTGAAGCAGGAGCGCGATCGCATCTACTCTCTGGCGGAGATGAGCGAAGAAGACGGTTACAAGGTGGCTGACCTTGAAGTGCTGTACGGCGAGATGGACGGGTACTCCGCTGAAGCGCGCGCCGGCGAACTGCTGCTCGGCGTCGGTATCCCGGTTGAACAGCATTACGGCCCGATGAGCGAAGTCGCTCCCGGCTGGAAGCTGCGCGTGCTGCTGGCGCAGGCGCTGTTCTCCAACCCGGACATTCTGCTGCTTGATGAACCGACGAACAACCTGGACATCGACACCATCCGCTGGCTGGAGCAGACCCTCAACGATCGCGACAGCACCATGATCATCATTTCGCACGACCGTCACTTCCTGAACATGGTTTGTACCCACATGGCGGATCTGGATTACGGCGAACTGCGCGTTTACCCGGGCAACTACGATGAGTACATGACCGCTGCGACCCAGGCGCGCGAACGTCTGCTGGCGGACAACGCCAAGAAAAAAGCGCAGATTGCCGACCTGCAATCATTCGTCAGCCGCTTTAGCGCCAACGCCTCTAAATCTCGCCAGGCGACCTCGCGCGCCCGTCAGATTGACAAAATTAAGCTGGACGAAGTGAAAGCGTCCAGCCGTCAGAACCCGTTCATTCGCTTTGAGCAGGATAAGAAGCTGTTCCGTAACGCTCTGGAAGTGGAAGCGCTGGCAAAAGGCTTTGACAACGGCCCGCTGTTTAAAAACTTCAACCTGCTGCTGGAAGTGGGGGAGAAGATCGCTATTCTGGGTGCCAACGGCGTGGGTAAATCCACAATGCTGAAAACCCTGGTCGGCGACCTGACGCCGGATAACGGTACCGTTAAATGGTCCGAGAACGCGCAGATTGGCTACTACGCGCAGGATCATGAATATGAATTTGAAAACGATCTGACGGTATTTGAGTGGATGAGCCAGTGGAAGCAGGAAAGCGATGATGAGCAGGCGGTGCGCAGCATCCTGGGCCGACTGCTGTTCAGCCAGGACGACATCAAAAAGCCGGCGAAAGTGCTCTCCGGTGGCGAAAAAGGCCGTATGCTGTTCGGTAAGCTGATGATGCAGAAACCGAACATTCTGGTGATGGACGAACCGACCAACCACCTGGATATGGAATCGATCGAATCGCTGAACATGGCGCTGGAGATGTATCAGGGGACCCTGATTTTTGTTTCCCACGACCGTGAGTTTGTGAGCTCGCTGGCGACCCGAGTGATTGAAATTACGCCGGAGCGCGTGGTCGACTTCACCGGTAACTACGAAGATTATCTGCGCACTAAAGGTATCGAATAATTTTTCTGTTGCTTGTCCCGGATTGCGGCGCCGCTGCGCCTTATCCGGGCTAGCGGCCCGTAGACGGCGGTGAGCCCGTAGCCCGGGCAAGGCGCGTTGAGCGCCGCCCCCGGGAGCAGTTTGCAGAGTGGCAGAATTCCCCGGAGGCGCCGCTGCGCCTTATCCGGGCTACACCCGCCACTCGCTCCTTTCTTCACCGTTCACCCGCAGCCTGCGTTTTTCCCCCGCCGGCAACAATACCTTCAGCGCTTTCCACGCCGGACGATAATCGCCGCGCGCCTTGACCTTCAGGTTAATGCTGGCGCTATCGCAGACCATTTCCCATTCCACCCACAGCGCATTGCCGTTCCGGTAGCCCCAGCTTTCGCCGTCGTCTTCAAACAGCAGGCCGCGACAGGTCCCCATTCCTTTCAGCGGGAACAGTTTTAGCTCGCGGGTATCGTCTTTTTCAGCGCAAACGTGGCGAATGCGTTCGCTCAGCGGCAGGCCTGCGCCGGCGCGAACCAGCAGCGGCAGTTTTTCCAGCGGCGCATCAAGGACGATCCACTGGCCGCCTGCGTACCACTGGTGGCTGTAAAAGTCGTACCAGCCGTCCTGGTTTGCCGGCAACCACACGCGGCGCTGACGCGCGCCGGGTTCGACGACGCTGGCGACCAGCAGATCGCGACCCAGCAGGAAGTCGTCGCATTCGGCAAACGTCTGCGCATCGTGTTCGTGATCGAGGAAGGTCGGGCGCAGCATCGGTTCATCGTCGGCGTGAGCCTGCCACAGCAGGGTATAGAGGTACGGCAGCAGACGATAGCGCAGCTCAATGGCTGAACGGATCGCCGGGGTGACCTCCGGGTACATCCAGGCTTCGTTGACCGTCTGGTCGTCATTCCACGAGTGAATGGTAAACCGCGGATGCATAACGCCGTTTTGTACCCAGCGCACGAACAGCTCCGGGTCCGGTTTGTCGCCAGAGAAGCCGCCCACATCGTGTCCGACGTTGAACAGCCCGGACAAGCTCATACCCAGCCCCATGCGGGTGTTATAGCGCAGCGTCTCCCAGTTTGTGCGGTTATCGCCGCTCCAGGTCTGAACGTAGCGCTGCATCCCGGCGCAGCCGGAGCGAGAGATCAGATACGGGCGTTTCTGCGGCGCAAAGCGCTGCTGGGCCTCCAGCGACGCGCGCATCATCAGCAGCGGCATCACCGGGCGAATATGTTTGATAGCAATTTCGTGGCCGAATCCGTGACAGCGGGCTTCGCCGTCCCAGACTTCATACTCGTTATTATCGTTCCACGTGGAGTCGATGCCCAGCTCCAGCAATTGGGTCGTCACGCCTTCCTGCCACCAGGCGACGGTTTGCGGGTTGGTAAAGTCGAGATGCGACCCTTCGTCATCCCAGAAGCTGGAGCGCTCGGGAGCATCGGCCTGTGAATCGCGGATAAAGAGCCCGCGCTCCGCGACCTCGTGATAGCGCGGATGGTCCTGCAGCAGGCAGGGCTTAATATTGGCGGCGAGCTTCAGCCCGGCATCGTGGAAGGCCTGGCTCATCACCTTCGGCTGCGGCACCTTGTCGTTGTTCCAGTTAAAGACGTAGCGCTTGCCGTTAATCGAGGTATAGCCGGAAGAGAGCTGGAACGAATCGCACGGAATGGCGTGTTCATCGCACAGGCGGATAAAGTTCATCAGCTGGTTTTGCGCATCCGGCGCGTCGGTGTAGTGCATCGTCGAACCGCTGTAGCCGAGACTCCATTTCGGTCCGAACAGCGTTTTGCCGGTCAGGCGGACGAACGCTTTGGTGATATCCAGTACCCGCTTGCCGGAAAACAAATAGTAATCAATGTCTCCCGCTTCCGCCTGCCAGCGGCGATAGGCGGTATGGTAATTATCGATTTCGTTGCCGAGATCCAGCCAGCAGCTGCTCAGGTTGTCGTAAAACAGACCGTAGCTGATATCGCTGCGCTGCGTGATGGTAAACGGAATATGTTTGTACAGCGGGTCGGTGCTCGCCGCGTTATAGCCCATGGCGTCGAGGTTACGCATCTCATAGCGTTTACCGTTACGCTGCAGATCGCCGGCCTTTTCGCCCAGACCATAGAAGCGTTCGTCTTTGCGTCGGCTCAGGTAGTGGGCAACGCCGTCGCCGTGCGCATTCGCCAGATAGGCGCTGGTGGGGCGGTCGTTCGCCAGCGGCTGCCACTCGCCGGCCTCATCGCGATAGCGCCATTCCAGCCACAGCGGCTGGTGGACGGTGACGCGCAGCTGGTCGGTGGCAATGGTCAGGGCGTCGCTATGCTCCGTGAGCTGCCAGGCGGGTAGGCTAAAGCCGCTCAGCTCTTCGCGCGGGCGTCCTTCCCACGGCACGTCCTGTTGGGGAGCGATACTCCAGGTGCGATCCAGCGCCAGCTGGCCGTGCCGCTTCAGCAGTACGCGGAACATATTTTCTTCCAGCACGTACAGACACAGGGTGTGCTGGCCGTCGACGAGCAGCTCAACGTGATGCTCCAGCCGTTGGTGTAAGGTCCAGTTTTTCAAAGTCTTCATTTTTTACATCCACTCTCAGGCGCGTTTTGCGCGACGTTCAGCAATAAATGCCACCAGGAATACCGCGCCAATCAGGTCAAAGAACCCCATGGCGATAAATAGCGGGTTGAAGCCGATTTTGTCGGCGGTGACGCCAATTAACAGCGAGAACAAAAAGCTGGCGATCCAGGCGGCGGAGCCGCGCATCCCGTTTACGGTCGCCATCTGCCCTTTATCGAACGACTCCACCACCAGCGCGCTGAGCATGCAGGAGATAATCTGGTGGCCGAAGCCGCCAATTGAAATCAGCACGATGGTGATATAGGGATCGCGGGTAATCGCCACGGTGGCGAGGGAAATCATCAGGAAGGCGCCGGTGACGGAGCTGGCGACCACCGAGTTCACCCGCGAGCAGCCGAACCAGCGGGTATACAGTTTGGTCAGATAGCCGCTGGCGACGCTGCCGAGGTCGGCCGCCAGAAACGGCAGCCAGGCAAACATGGCGATTTGCTTGAGATCCATGCCGTGCTCTTTCGCCAGGTAGAGCGGTACCCAGAAGCTCAGCACCGCCCAGGCGGGTTCCGCCATAAAGGCCGGAATGGCGATACCGTAGAAGCGCTTGTTTTTCGATACGGTTTTCAGCGCGGTAAAGAAGGGCAGCTTAACCGGCGGCGCTTCATTGTCCTGCTGGATAAGCGCCAGCTCGGCTTTGCCGAGGTTAGGGTGTTTTTCCGGGTTATGATAGAACGCCCACCACAGTACGACCCATACGAGCGCCAGCGCGCCGGTGAACATAAATGCGCCCTGCCAGCCGAACGAGGCGTGCGCGAAGTAGATAATCGGCGGCGCCAGCATGGCGCCGATGGAGAAACCAACCCCGGCCCAGCCTGCTGCGATTGGGCGCTCGGATTTAGGAAACCACTCGCCGAGCGTTTTGGCGTTGGCTGGCGTCGCCGCCGCCTCAGCGCCGCCCATGAAAAAGCGCAGAATCGCCAGGTGCAGCCAGCTCCCCGCGCCGGCATGGGCGATGCAGGCGATGGCCCACAGCGTGGCGCAGATCATAAAGCCGAGCTTGAGACCAATGACGTCGATAAGCCAGCCGCAGAGCGGCTGAAAAATGGTATACGCCAGCTGAAAAGCGCCGACGATCCACGAGTACTGTTCAGTGGTAATACCGAGAGAGGTTTTTAATTCCGGGGCGATAATCCCCAGCGAATTGCGCGTGATGTAGTTAACGGTGACGCCGAGCAAAAACAGCACCAGCATCCACCAGCGCAGGTTCTTCACTATGCGGCGCGATTTACTCACCGCCATATCGTTATTGAGGCCTTGGCTCATAGAACTCTCCACGAGACATGTAGTAGGGAAAATTGACCAACCCGCTTGCTGAGTTGTCGCTAAAATTTTCTATTTCGTTGTTTGTTAAGGTTGATGTCTCGACACTATTGGTTGACTAATCTCAAAGGTGTTGGACCAATTCAGGCTAAGGGAGAATGCGAGCGGGCAATAGCGACAATTCTGCAAATTTTTTCATGGGGCGATCGGGATCGCAGTATGACATCGCCAAATCGCTTAAAAATATTCACATTCTCGATATGAAAATTTTTTCATCAGCAAAGTAGAGCGCGATCACAAAATGGACAAAAAGCTTAAAGTGAGCGAAATCGCGGCGCGTACCGGGCTGTCGGTCAGCACGGTATCGCGGGTGCTGGCGGGGAAAGCGAACACCAGCGCCAGGGCCCGCCAGAGGGTACTGGAGTGCGCCCGCGAGCTGGGCGTGATGGAGGGTATCGCCGCCGGGCGAATGCTGCTCAACAACCTCGTGGTATTCGCGCCCCAGCGCGCTTTCGATGAGCGTACGGATATTTACTACTATCGGGTGATTCAAAGCATCAATAGCGCCCTTATGCCGCACGAGGTGCACCTGCGCTACTGCGCGCTGGAAGAGAATGACAGCGATGCCAATTTGTTTTTGCAGCGCATGCATGAAGCCTCGACCCAGGCCGCTATTTTACTGGGTATCGACGATCCGCATATTCACGATCTGGCGGCCGATCTGGCGAAGCCCTGCGTGATGATCAACTGCCACGACGCGGGAATGCGCTTACCCTCCGTCGCGCCGGATCATCGGCTGATCGGCCAGTTCGCCGCCCGCTACCTGTTTGAGATGGGGCATCAGGCGATCATGAACGTGATGTGCCTGCGCCGCTATACCATGGAGCTGCGTCTGCTGGGGATCAAGCAGGCGTGGCGCGCGCGGAATTTGAGCTTTGCCGAAAGCAGGGATCTCATTGATGTGGCCAATTTCAGCGCCCGCGATACCGAGGAAAAAGTAGGGGAGTGGCTGGATCAGCGCGGCGACGGCCCGCTGCCGACGGCATTTCTGGTGGGCGGTGATTTTATGGCGGCAGGCACGATCGCCGCCTTACAAAAACGCGGTTTGCGCGTCCCGCAGGACATTTCCGTCATGAGTATCGACGGTTTTAACCTGGCGGCGATTCAGGATGTACCGCTAACCGCCGTCCACGTCCCGCGCGATGAATTAGGGGTTGAAGCGGTGCATTTGCTACAGCAAAGACTGATCCGTCCCGATGCGCCGCACGGCGCGTTACTCTTGCATGGCACGCTGGCGGTACGCGATTCGGTGCGGCGGATACGCGCCGGTAACCGCCGTACCGCCGTTGAAGCGAAGGGGCTATATGACGATTAATCAACCATTCCCAGCGCGCGCTTACCGTGGATATTTAAATCATCCAGCGTGAAACGTCCTTCCCAGCTGGCTTCATAATCTTCGCGCGGGAAGTCGCCCGGCGAAGCGCCGCGCGCCAGCGCGACTTTGACCTTCTGCGCGTAGGCGAGGTTTTTCTCACACATTGGCGCGGCGGGAATATACATCACGTTGCCCCAGCCCTGCTGATTTTCCACCGGCGCGACCGAGTGGATCACGTCGCAGTGCCACCATACCGAATCGCCCGCGTTAAGCGCCGGAATAGAGCTTAAAGCTTTGATCAGCAGCGGATGCCATTTTTCCGAAATCGGCAGCACCTTACCCGGCGCGACGCCGCACAGTTCATCATCCGGGACATCATCGAGCAGCGGACGCAGCAGCACGTACGCCATCGCTTCCGGGATCGGCACCACGTGCAGCAGACCCTGATCGGGGATCATATCGGAGAGCGCGGTCCACCCCTGGAAGGTGCGGAACACCGAGCATTTGGTGGTATTGTCGACCGTATACTCTTCGACTTCGGTACGGTGCGCCGCGTCCCACGGGTCGTAAGCATCAATATTGCCATTAAACACGTCGGCAAACACTTTCTGATAGGCCGGCAGCAGCCAGCGCTCCAGGGCGCCGGAGTCGGTATGCGCGCCCAGACCTTTCGAGGTGGTTCCCGGCGGGCGGCGGCGAATGCGGTCCGGGTAGATGACGCTCACGTCCGGGTTAAACCACTGTTTCCCGTCGCGGTTAAACGTCCACAGGCGGTTGAGGAACGACTGCACGGCGGCCATTTCGTCGCTCTGGCGCGCCTGCATCTGCGCCTGGGACCAGTAAATCGGATAGATTTCCGGCCGCGACGCCTCCAGCGAGCCAAAAAAGGTATCGCCCGGGCCTCTGTAGACATCATCAAAATGGTTGCGGTCGAGATAGTCGAGCATCGAGTTATCCCACGCCAGCGCCCGTTCGCGAGAAAAATGGCCTTTGATGACCGCGCAGCCGCGACGCTTGATGAGCTCGCGCTGGGCCTCCGTGACCTGGCCACGCGCAATCGCCTCGAACGGGATTGTCGGCCAAACGTCCTGAGCGCTGGCCTTGAGGGCGTCAATCTCTTCCAGACGCGCGGCGATACGCGCCGTCAGCCGATCGAACACCGCCTGTACGTCGCCAATTTGCGCCCGCAGCTCCCGCTTGATCTGGCGGATAGCCGCTTTAGGGTCGGCAGGTAAAGTTTCACTGGTATGGGTAACAGCCATGATGACCTCTCATCTTTCATTCGAAAGTAATAAATCTTACATATGATAATTTAAGTTAAAATTAAGTTAATGCAAGTTTAAAATTATGCAGAGGCGCACAAAACGGGAAGCCGGGGCGGTCAACCCCGGCGCGGCGTTACTGGTTGAAGGGGGCGGCGTGGTCGAGGACGGCCTGAATGACGTTCAGCGCGCCGTCGTGGTTATTATCATCGGTGGCAAAACGCGACACCGCCTTGATGCTGTCGGCGGCGTTGGCCATCGCGAAAGAGTATTTCACCAGCTTGAGCATTTCCGTATCGTTAGCGCTGTCGCCAATGGCCACGCACGCCTGCGGCGAGATGCTCCAGCGCTTCAGCAGGCGGCTGATGCCGTTGGCTTTATGCAGGCCGGGGATAATTAAATCGACGAAGCCGAAGCCGCTGGTGACCGGCTTCATGATGCCGTCCAGCGAGACGTGCAGTTTATCGATAAGCTGCGGGATTTCGCTATCCGGCAGGTTAAGCGAAAACTTGAACAGCTTATCGTCAATATCATGATAGCTGCTAATGCGCTGCAGGCGATGGTAGTGCTTTGACATCAGGGTGACGAACGCCTCGGGCGCGCGGTCGCTGACATAGGCGCTTTCGAGGCCGCAGGCGACGAAGTTGAGCTGCGGGTCTTTCAGCAGTTCGCCAATGACGACCTGGGATTCATGACGGGTCAGTTCGCCGTGGAACAGCTGTTGACCGTGTTCGTAAACCAGCGCGCCGTTCTCGGCGACAAAGGAGATGCGGTCGCGGATTTCCGGGAAAAAAGAGATCAGCTGGTAGTACTGGTTGCCGCTGGCGACAACGAATTCAATACCCTGCTGTTGCAGTTGCGCGAACTGCGCAAGAAAACGCGAGCGGTCATACTGCTTGGCGTCATTGAGAAAAGTTCCGTCCATATCGGTGACGATAACTTTAACGGTCATAACACATGCTCCTGGCTTAACTTCGACCAGTAACATTCTAATTACAATGTGATGGGGAGCACAAATTTATTTCGAATGAAAGTTGGCGTTCACCGATGTGCAGGAGAAAACCCCGGGTTGCGACGTAAACGCCTTACCCGGGGCAGTGGCCCGCAAACGGCTTCGAACCTGTAGCCCGGCTAAGCGCAGCGCAAGCCGGGGGACGTTATTTACAGCGTATGCTCGGTACGGGCGATAATATCGTCCTGAGCATCCGGCGACAGGGCGGTAAAGAACGCCGAGTAACCGGCCACGCGGACCACTAAATCGCGATACTGGTCAGGGTGTTTCTTCGCTTCAAGCAGCGTCTCGCGCGACACGATGTTGTACTGAATATGCCAGCCTTTATGCACCTCGAAGAAGGTGCGCAGCAGCACCATCAGTTTCTGCTTATCGGATTCATTCTCCAGCGTGGCCGGGTTCAGCTTCTGGTTAAGCAACACGCCGCCAAGAATCGAACCGGTCGGCAGTTTGCCCACCGAGCTGATGACCGCGGTCGGCCCGAGATGGTCGGTACCGGAGGCCGGGCTGGCCCCTTCCGCCAGCGGCGAGTGCGCCTTACGGCCATCTGGGGTCGCCATGGTCTGCGCGCCAAACGGCACATTGGCGGAAATGGACGAGGTGCCGGCGTAGTAGTTACCGCCGATCGGGCCGCGGCCGTAGCGTGGGTTATGATACAGCTTCAGCTCATCGATATAGGTCTGGTAGGCGCGAGCCAGCAGCATATCCACGCTGTCCTCATCGTTGCCGTATTTCGGCGCGCCGTTGATTAAGCGCTGGCGCAGCTGCTCGTGGGTCAGGCCTTCGAAGTCTTCAGCCAGCGCCTTTGCCAGCGCCTGCTGACCAATAACGCCCTGATCGAACACCAGCTTCTTCACCGCCGCCAGGCTGTTGCCGAGGTTAGCGATGCCGACCTGCAGACCGGAAACCCAGTCATATTTCGCGCCGCCCTGCTTAATGCTCTTCGCGCGCTCGATGCAGTCATCCACCAGCGCCGAGCAGAGAATATCGTGTACGTTCTCTTCCAGCATGGTGTCGACGACGTACTCAATCTCGATAGATTTGCGCGTGTAGTAGCGGATCTGCGTATCCCAGTCGGCCAGCACCTGCTCGAAGTTGTCGAAGTTGCCTTTCGACAGGGCGTGCTCCTGCGGCAGGAAGACCTGACCGCTGGTGGCGTCGCGGCCGCCTTCCAGGGTCGCCAGCATGACGCGGGCGAAGTTGATAAAGCTCATCCCGGTGCAGCGATAGCCCCATTTGCCGCCGACGGCGGTTTCGATGCAGCCGATAGCGGCATAGTCGTACGCGTCCTGCGGCTCAATACCGAGTTTGATAAATTCAGGAATAACGATTTCGTCGTTATTGAACGCCGGCATGCCGAAGCCGCAGCGGATCACCTGCACGCAGGCGTCGAGGAAGTCGTTGCTCATGCCCGCGTGATAGCGCACGCTGAGGTTAGGCTGTGTCGAGCGCAGGCGACCGCAGGATTCAAGGATGGCGTAGGAGAGCGGGTTCACCGCGTCCTGCGCGTTGCCGTCCACCAGATTCTGGCCGCCGATGGTGACGTTCTGGTACAGCGGGCTACCGGCGGAGGCCTTCGAGTGCGAGCCGGAGCGAATTTTATTCACCTCCAGCAGCTTCAGCCAGCAGCAGTGCAGCAGCTCGATGGCGTGTTCGCGATCCAATGATTGTGCCAGCTCAACGTCGCGGCGGTAGTAAGGGTAGAGATACTGATCCATGCGGCCGAAAGAGACCGAGTGGCCGTTGGATTCGATCTGCAGAATCAGCTGGATGAAATAGCACAGCTGCAGCGCCTGCCAGAAGGTCTTCGGCGGCTCGTGGGCGATGATATCGCAGTTTTCGGCTATCACCAGCAGCTCGTCGCGGCGGGCTTCGCGGCTCTCCGTCGCGGCCATGCTGCGCGCCAGCCCGGCGTAGCGCTTACAGTGTTCGCTGACCGCTTCCAGCACGATATCAATGGCTTTGAGGAACTGCTCGCCGTGCAGATCTTCCAGCACGGTCAGGTTAATGCGTGAACGGCGTTCGGCGACTTTCGCCCGCATGCCGTCGAGGCCTTTTTCCAGCAGCAGCGGATAGTTGACCGCAAGGTGAGCATCGCCGGAGGTCATATTGCCTTCCGCTTTGATAATGCCGGTCGCCAGCAGCGCTTTTTGCTCGTCGGTAAACATGCCGTAGCAGCGATCCTGCACGGTTTGACCGCGCCACCACGGGCACACTTCGTGGAGCACGCGTTTATTCTCTTCGCTAACGGCAAACCCGGCACCGGGGCGATCGGCGAGGTCGTCGATCTCTTTTTCGATCCAGCTAACGGTGTATTCCGGGAAGATAGGCGCCGCGCGAACTTCGCTGGCCTGGTTGCCGACGATCAGTTCATCGTGCTTAATCCAGATCGTGCGTTCCGCCAGGTGATGGGCCAGCGCCAGCGCGCGGCGTACCGGGATCGGTTTATCCAGGTGCTGTTGATAGGCTTCGGTATAGTGCTGGGCGCGCTCGGTACAGACCGGCGGCTTGACGATATGCACCAGCGCCATTTTATGCGCCTGAATGCGCGGGCTCAGAGTATCCAGTTTCAACGTTGTCATAAGGTTATCCTCGTAGAGTCGCCGTTAAACCTTTGCTCTGAGCATAGCGCTGCGCGAAGGCGAGCAGCTCGGGTGCAGCAAGCGGTTTATCCGGTGCGGTATAGGGCTGACTGAGTAATTGGTATTTATTCATTCCTAACGTGTGGTACGGCAGGAAGTGGATCTCGCCAACCTTTAAGCGGTCAGCGGCAAAATCGGTAATGGCGGCAATATCGCTTTCGTTGGCGTTAAAGCCCTGGATCAGCGGCACGCGAATGATAATTTTCTTTCCGGCCTGCGCGACGCGCTGCAGGTTATCCAGCACCCGGCGGGCGCTGCCGTCCGTCCACTGCTGGAAAATCGCTTCGTTGACGTGCTTGAGGTCGGCGAGAAACAGGTCGATAAACGGCAAAGAGGGCTCGACGTATTTCCACGGCACGTGCAGGCAGGTTTCGACCGCGGTGTGGATCCCCGCGTTGTGGCTGGCCTCAAACAGCTGGCGGGCCAGCTCGGGATTCATAAACGGCTCGCCGCCGGAGAGCGTGACGCCGCCGCCGCTGCGCTCGTAAAACGGTTGGTCGCGCAGCACCGTGGCCATAATCTCTTCGACGCTCTTCTCTTCGCCGCACACCGTTAATGCGGTGGTCGGGCAGCAGTCGCGCAGTTTGCCAATATACGCATCGGTGAGTTTTTCGCGGTGGATAATCAGGCCGTCCAGCTTGCGGGTAATCACCTCCGGCGCGGCCTGCTGGCAGAGGTCGCAGCCGTCCAGGCACAGGCGCGCGTCATACAGCAAATCCGCCGTGCGGGCGCGGCTTTCCGGGTTCTGGCACCAGCGGCAGCCCAGCGAACACCCTTTGAGGAAGACGACAGTGCGGATCCCCGGGCCGTCATGGGTTGAATAACGCTGAATGTTGAAGATCATAATTCACCCTCTAATTTGCATATGAAGATTAAATTACTTTCGAATGAAAGTTGTATTGATATAAATCAACAAGCATAGCGAGGGGGGAAAACGGAGGCGAAAAAGTCGCGGCGGGTCACAAAACATCCGGCGGCGGTACCGCCGGAAAGGGGTTAGGGCGTACCGCACACCTCGCAGTGAGGGTTACGCGGCAGCGTCATTTCGCGGAACTGACAGCGCATGGCGTCGTACATGACGATTTTGCCGGTCGCCGGGCTGCCGTAGCGGGCGAGTAGCTTAATCGCCTCCATCGCCTGTAGTGAACCAATGATGCCAACCAGCGGCGCCATGACGCCGGCCTCGACGCAGGTGAGGGCGTTGTCGCCAAACAGGCGGCTCAGGCAGCGGTAGCAGGGTTCATCTTCCTGATACGTAAAGACGCTGATTTGTCCCTCCATGCGAATCGCCGCGCCGGAGACCAGCGGCGTTTTATGGCGGAAACATCCGGCGTTGAGCTGGTTACGGATCGCGACGTTGTCGGTACAGTCGAGCACCAGATCGTGGGCGGCGATTTGCGCCGCCAGCGCCGCGTCTTCCAGCCGTGCGTTGAGCGTCGTGAGCTGAACGTGGGGATTCATCCGCGCCAGCGCGCCGCGGGCGGAGTCGACCTTCGGCTGGCCGATGGTGGCGTCGCTGTGCAGGGTCTGGCGCTGAAGGTTGGAGAGCGACACGGTATCGAAATCGAGCAGGGTAAGCTGGCCGACGCCTGCCGCCGCCAGATACTGCGCGGCGGCGCAGCCCAGCCCGCCGAGGCCGACGACCAGCACGCGCGAGGCTTTCAGCTGCTCCTGACCGTCAAAATCGAAATCGCGAAGAATAATCTGCCGGTTATAGCGCAGCATCTCCGCATCGCTCAGCTCCACGCCCATTACAGCCCTCCGAACAGATGATTAAACGGCTCGACTTCCACCCATTCGCCGGCTTCCACGTTGCCGCGCTCGCGCTCCAGCACGATAAAGCAGTTGCCGAGGCTGAATGAGCTAAAGATATGCGAGCCCTGGTGACCGGTGCTGTTTACCACCAGCTCGCCGTCCGGGCCGCGCTGCAGCACACCGCGTTGAAAATCGAGACGGCCCGGCGATTTTTTCAGATGGGTTGCGGCGCGCACGCGCAGGCGCATCGGCTGAGCCTGCCCGACGTTGCCGGACAGCTTCGCCAGCAGCGGCTGAACCAGCTGGTAGAAGGTCAGCGTGGCGGAAACCGGGTTACCCGGCAGGCCGCAGAACCAGCTATGGCCGAGCTTGCCGAAGGCGAAAGGTTTACCCGGCTTAATCGCCAGCTTCCAGAAGCCGATTTCCCCCAGCTCTTCGAGGATCGCTTTGGTGTAGTCCGCCTCGCCGACGGAAACGCCCCCGGAGCTTATCACCACGTCGGCCTGCTGGTCTGCCTGGATAAAGGCTTCGCGCAGTTTAGCCGGGTCGTCGGGAATAATGCCGAGGTTAATCACTTCGCAGCCCAGCTCCTGCAGCATCAGGTGTACCGCCAGGCGGTTGGTATCGTAAATTTGCCCGTCGGCCAGCGGCTGGCCCGGCAGCTGGAGCTCATCGCCGGTGGAGAACACCGCCACCCGCACTTTACGCACCACGTCAACCTCGGCAATGCCCAGCGAGGCGATGACCGGCAGCTCGGCGGCGGTCAGGCGGGTTCCCGCGGGGAAGACGACCGCGCCATGAGCGATATCTTCGCCGAGACGACGGATATTCTGCCCGTTTTTCACCGGGGCGATAAAGCGGATCCCATCATCGGTTTGTTCGGTCTGCTCCTGCATGACCACCGCGTCGCAGCCTTCCGGTACCGGCGCGCCGGTCATAATGCGGATACAGGCGCCCGCGGGCCAGACGCCGTTATAGGGTTGACCGGCGAAGGCCTTGCCCGCCACCGGCAGCGCTGCGCCGTCGGCGAGATCCGCCAGGCGTACGGCGTAGCCGTCCATCGCCGAGTTATCAAAACCGGGAACGTTGAGCGGTGAAACGAGATCATGGGCGGTCACCCGCGAAAAGGCCTGCAACAGCGGTACGGTTTCCGTCGCATTCAGCGGCGTAATACGAGTGAGCATCTGGGTCAGGGCTGTGTCGAGCGGCATCAGTCCGGCGGTAAAATCCATGGGTTTCTCCTGCGGGCAAACATCGAAAACGCCTATTATGGCAGAAAAGAGGGGCGGGCTATATGCCACCTGGGTACAAGCTTTACATCACCGTCCGCTCTTTCTATATTCAAAAATTGTATAGGACAGTCAGCACGATAATGATATTTATACACTTTATCGGTAAGGAACGGCGTAATGGGTAAGGCGGTTATAGCAATTCACGGCGGGGCCGGGGCGATTAGCCGCGCGCAGATGACGCCGGCGCGCGAGCGGGAGTACGTAACGGCGCTGTCGGCGATTGTCGATAGCGGACAAAAAATGCTGGCGGCCGGGGCCAGCGCGCTGGATGCGGTAACCGAAGCGGTCCGGCTGCTGGAGGAGTGCCCGTTATTTAACGCCGGTATTGGCTCGGTATTTACCCGCGATAGCCGCCATGAACTCGATGCCTGCGTGATGGATGGCTGCCGCTTGCAGGCCGGCGCCGTGGCGGGAGTTCAGCATTTACGTAATCCGGTGCTGGCGGCGCGCCTGGTGCTGGAACAGAGCCCGCATGTGCTGTTGATTGGCGAGGGGGCGGAAGCGTTTGCCGCTGCCCACGGTATGGAACGGGTCGATAACAGCCTGTTTTCGACCCCCGAGCGCTTGCTGCAGCTGCGTCAGGCGCAGGAGGGCGGCGATATCGTGCTCGACCACCACGCCGCGCCGCTGGATGAGCGGCACAAAATGGGCACCGTCGGCGCGGTTGCGCTGGATCTGGCGGGTAACCTCGCGGCGGCGACATCAACCGGCGGAATGACCAATAAGCTGCCGGGACGCGTCGGCGATAGCCCGCTGCCGGGGGCGGGCTGCTATGCCAATAACGCCAGCGTCGCCGTTTCCTGTACCGGCACCGGCGAAGTGTTTATGCGTACGCTGGCGGCTTACGATATTTCGGCGCTGGTGGAGTACAGCCATCTCAGCCTGCAAGAGGCCTGCGAAAGGGTGGTGATGGAGAAACTTCCCGCGCTGGGCGGCAGCGGCGGCCTGATCGCCGTCGACCGTGAAGGCAACGTGGCGCTGCCGTTTAATAGTGAAGGCATGTACCGGGCCTGGTGTTATGCGGGTGATACGCCCACGATTGGTATTTATCGCGAATAAGAGGAAAGGGCGTTGCCGCATAGTCAAGAAATCGATGCTAATGATGTTCTGCAGGTGCGCGGCCTGAACGTTACGTTTAGCCAGCAGCAGCAGGCTTTTTCCGCCGTTCGCGACCTGTCGTTTACCCTGCGGCGCGGCGAGACGCTGGCGATAGTCGGCGAGTCCGGCTCGGGCAAATCGGTAACGTCGCTGGCGCTGATGCGCCTGCTCGATCGGGCGGTCAGCGAAGTGCGCAGCGATGCGCTGCTGCTGCGTCGTCGCAACCGGCAGGTGATTGAGCTGAGCGAACAGTCTGACGCCGATATGCGCGGCGTGCGCGGCGCGGATATGGCGATGATCTTTCAGGAGCCGATGACCTCGCTGAATCCGGTCTTCACTATCGGTGAACAGATTGCCGAGTCGATTCGATTACATCAGGGCCTGAAGCATGATGAGGCCCTGCGCGAAGCGAAAAAAATGCTCGATCAGGTACGCATTCCGGAAGCGGAAGCCATGCTGTCGCGCTTTCCGCATCAGCTTTCCGGCGGGATGCGTCAGCGGGTGATGATCGCCATGGCGCTCTCCTGCCGCCCGGCGGTGCTGATTGCCGATGAACCGACGACCGCGCTGGATGTGACTATCCAGGCGCAAATTTTACAGCTGATCGCCGTTCTGCAAAAAGAGATGGCGATGGGCGTTATCTTTATTACCCACGATATGGGCGTGGTGGCCGATATCGCCGACCGTGTGCTGGTGATGTATCGCGGCGAAGCGGTGGAGACCGGCAGCGTGGAGGAGATTTTCCGCGCGCCGCAGCATCCCTATACCCAGGCGCTGCTGGCCGCGGTGCCCAGGTTGGGCGCGATGCGCGGCACCTCTCTGCCGCGCCGTTTCCCGCTGCTAAACCAAAGCCCGTCGCCGGAGGAGCAGAACACCGTTGTGGCCGGGGAACCGATCCTCAAAGTTCGCGATCTGGTGGCGCGCTTTCCGCTGCGTAGCGGTATTCTCAACCGCATTACCCGTGAAGTGCATGCGGTCGAAAAAGTCAGTTTTGATTTATGGCCCGGCGAAACCCTAAGCCTGGTGGGGGAGTCGGGCTGCGGTAAATCCACCACCGGACGGGCGCTGCTGCGTCTGGTGGAAACCCAGGGCGGCAGCATCACCTTCAACGGTCAGCGGATTGATACGCTGACGGGCGGTAAGCTTCAGGCGCTGCGCCGCGATATCCAGTTTATTTTCCAGGACCCTTACGCTTCCCTCGACCCGCGGCAAACGGTGGGCTATTCGATTATGGAGCCGCTGCGCGTGCACCGCCTGCTCGAGGGGGACGCCGCCCGCGAACGTGTCGCCTGGCTACTGGAACGCGTCGGACTGGAGCCGGAACATGCCTGGCGCTATCCGCACGAGTTTTCCGGCGGCCAGCGCCAGCGCATCTGTATTGCCCGCGCGCTGGCGCTCAATCCAAAAGTGGTGATTGCCGATGAATCGGTATCGGCGCTGGACGTGTCGATACGCGCGCAAATTATCAATCTGATGCTCGATTTGCAGCGCGAGATGGGCATCGCATTTCTGTTTATTTCCCATGACATGGCGGTGGTTGAGCGCATCAGCCACCGCGTGGCGGTGATGTATCGCGGGCGCATTGTCGAAATTGGCCCGCGCCGCGCGGTGTTTGAAAACCCGCAGCATCCCTATACCCGTAAACTGATGGCCGCCGTTCCGGTAGCCGACCCTACGCATCGTCGTCCGCAGCGCGTGCTGCTCTCCGACGAGCTGCCGGGTAATATCTTCAGACGGGGCGAAGAGGGGGTGAGTACGCCGTTACAGCAGGTGGGGCCGGGGCACTTTGTCGCCAGAGAGTCCGCCGCCGACGTGCTGGCACGATAACAACGACATCCATAATGCAGCATTTCAGGAGAACAACATGACTCAACGCGTTTCAGGCAAATGGCTGTTGGCGCTGGGCGTCGCTTCGGCGCTGGCAGCGACGCCGGCTTTTGCCGCAAAAGATGTGGTGGTGGCGGTCGGTTCTAACTTTACGACCCTCGACCCCTATGATGCTAACGACACGCTGTCGCAGGCGGTGGCGAAGTCTTTCTATCAGGGGCTGTTCGGCCTGGATAAAGAGATGAAACTGCATAACGTGCTGGCGGAAAGCTATACCGTTTCTCCGGACGGGCTGGTTTATACCATTAAGCTGCACCCGGGGGTGAAGTTCCAGGACGGTACCGAGTTTAATGCCGAAGCGGTCAAGGCCAACCTCGATCGCGCCAGCAATCCGGAAAATCATCTCAAGCGCTATAACCTGTATAAAAATATCGCCAGCACCGAGGCGGTTGACCCGACGACGGTGAAAATTACCCTCAAACAGCCTTTCTCGGCGTTTATTAATATCCTGGCCCACCCGGCAACGGCGATGATTTCTCCGGCGGCGCTGAAGAAATATGGTAAAGAGATTGGTTTCCATCCGGTCGGCACCGGTCCGTACCAGCTCGACACCTGGAATCAGACCGACTTCGTTAAAGTGAAGAAGTTCGCCGGTTACTGGCAGCCGGGGCTGCCGAAGCTGGACTCCATTACCTGGCGTCCGGTGGTGGATAACAATACCCGCGCGGCGATGCTGCAGACCGGCGAAGCGCAGTTTGCGTTCCCGATCCCCTACGAGCAGGCGCCGCTGCTGGAGAAAAACAGCAAGCTGGAGCTGGTGGCCAGCCCGTCGATCATGCAGCGCTATATCAGCATGAACGTGACGCAGAAGCCGTTCGATAACCCTAAAGTGCGCGAGGCGATTAACTACGCCATCAACCGTCAGGCGCTGGTGAAGGTGGCCTTTGCGGGCTATGCCACCCCGGCGACCGGCGTGGTGCCACCGTCTATTGCCTACGCTGAAAGCTACAGCGCCTGGCCGTACGATCCGGCCAAGGCCCGCGAGCTGCTGAAAGAGGCAGGCTATCCGAATGGATTTAGCACCACGCTGTGGTCGTCGCATAACCACAGTACGGCGCAGAAAGTGCTGCAGTTTACCCAGCAGCAGCTGGCGCAGGTGGGCATTAAGGCGCAGCTGACGGCGATGGATGCGGGCCAGCGCGCGGCGGAGGTGGAAGGTAAGGGGCAGAAAGAGAGCGGCGTACGCATGTTCTACACCGGCTGGTCGGCGTCGACCGGGGAAGCTGACTGGGCGCTGTCGCCGCTGTTCGCGTCGCAAAACTGGCCGCCGACCCTATTTAATACCGCTTTCTACAGCAATCCTCAGGTCGATAAAGATCTCAACGACGCGCTGAAAACCACCGATGCGCAGGAAAAAACGCGGCTGTATAAGGACGCGCAGGATACTATCTGGAAAGAGTCGCCGTGGGTGCCGCTGGTGGTCGAAAAACTGGTCTCAGCGCACAGTAAAAATCTGACCGGATTCTATATCCAGCCGGATACCGGATTTAGCTTTGAACAGGCGGATCTTAAGTAGATAGCTGTGGGTCCCCGGGCGCAGGCTGCGGGGATTTCACGCAAGGAGAAGCATGCTCAATTATGTGATTAAACGCCTGCTGGGGCTGATCCCCACGCTGCTGATTGTGGCGGTGCTGGTGTTTCTGTTCGTGCATATGCTGCCCGGGGACCCGGCGCGGCTGATTGCCGGGCCGGAAGCGGATGATCAGGTGGTGGGAATGGTGCGCCAGCAGTTGGGGCTCGATCGGCCGCTGCACGTGCAGTTCTGGCACTATATCAGCAATATTGTGCAGGGGGATTTCGGTACCTCGATGGCCTCGCGTCGCCCGGTAAGCAGCGAAATCGCCAGCCGTTTCATGCCCACGTTCTGGCTGACGCTCGCCAGCATGAGCTGGGCGGTAGTGTTCGGGATGGCGGCGGGGATCGTGGCGGCAGTCTGGCGCAACCGCTGGCCGGATCGCCTGGGGATGGCGCTGGCGGTGACCGGGATCTCGTTCCCGGCGTTCGCGCTCGGCATGCTGTTGATGCAGGTCTTTTCCGTTGAGCTGGGCTGGCTGCCGACGGTGGGCGCCGACAGCTGGCGCCACTATATTCTGCCTTCGCTGACCCTGGGTGCGGCGGTGGCGGCGGTGATGGCGCGCTTTACCCGCGCCTCGTTCGTCGATGTCCTGCATGAAGATTACATGCGTACCGCGCGGGCGAAAGGCGTCAGCGAAACGCTGGTGGTGCTCAAGCACGGCCTGCGCAACGCGATGATCCCGGTGGTGACCATGATGGGGCTGCAGTTCGGCTTTTTGCTCGGTGGTTCAATCGTGGTGGAGAAGGTCTTTAACTGGCCAGGCCTCGGGCGTCTGCTGGTGGACTCGGTGGAGATGCGCGATTACCCGGTGATTCAGGCGGAAGTCCTCCTGTTTTCGCTGGAGTTTATTCTTATTAATTTAGTGGTGGACGTGCTGTATGCCGCCATTAATCCAGCTATCAGGTACAAGTAAGGTGCGATTGCTCAACTGGAGAAGACAAGCGGTTATCAACGCGATGCCGGGGATTAAACCCGGGCAGATACGTACCCCATGGCACGAGTTCTGGCGGCGGTTTCGCCGTCAGCCGGTGGCGATGGGGGCGGGGATATTTGTCCTGCTGCTGATCGCGGTGGCGATCGTAGCGCCGTGGATTGCGCCGTTCGATGCGGAAAACTATTTTGATTACGACCGGCTCAACGACGGCCCGTCAATGATGCACTGGTTCGGCGTTGATTCCCTGGGGCGGGATATCTTCAGTCGGGTGCTGGTGGGGGCGCAGATCTCGCTGGCCGCCGGGGTACTCGCGGTATTCATCGGCGCGGCCATCGGCACGGTGCTTGGGCTACTGGCCGGATACTACGAAGGCTGGTGGGACCGCATTATTATGCGTATCTGTGACGTGCTGTTCGCTTTCCCGGGGATTTTGCTGGCAATTGCGGTGGTGGCGGTAATGGGAAGCGGAATGTCGAACGTGATTATCGCGGTGGCGATCTTTTCGATCCCGGCATTTGCACGTCTGGTGCGCGGCAATACTCTGGTGCTTAAGCAGCAGACCTTTATTGAGTCGGCGCGCAGCATTGGCGCCAGCGATGCTAACATCCTGTTTAATCACATCTTGCCCGGCACGGTATCGTCGATTGTGGTCTACTTTACGATGCGCATCGGCGTGTCGATTATCTCCGCCGCCAGCCTGTCATTTCTGGGGCTTGGCGCGCAGCCGCCGACGCCGGAGTGGGGGGCGATGCTCAACGAAGCGCGGGCGGATATGGTGATGGCGCCGCACGTGGCGCTGTTCCCGGCAATCGCGATTTTCCTGACGGTGCTGGCGTTTAACCTGCTGGGTGACGGCCTGCGCGATGCGCTGGATCCGAGGATAAAAGGGTAGGGGCGTGATTCCCCGGCTGCGCTGACCGGGGCTACGGATTCACCACCGTATGCGGTTTAGTAGCCCGGACAGGTGCGCAGCACCGCCTCCGGGAAAGCACTCCGCACGTTAATCCTGTGCGGTTTTGTCGCCCGGATAAGGCGCGAGAGCGCCGTCATCCGGGATACGGTCAGCGGGCGAAATTAAACCCGGCTGCCCCATAGATCGTATTCGTCGGCGTGTTCGACTTTCACCCGCACAACGTCGCCCGGTTTGACTTTACTCTCACCGTTAAGGTAGACCGCGCCGTCGATTTCCGGCGCATCGGCCATGCTGCGGCCAATTGCCCCTTCTTCATCCACTTCGTCGATCAGCACCAAAATTTCGCGACCGACTTTCTCCTGCAAGCGCTCGGCGGAGATCTGCTGCTGCAGCTGCATAAAGCGGTTCCAGCGCTCTTCTTTCACCTCTTCCGGCACCTGATCCGCCAGTTCGTTGGCGGTTGCGCCTTCTACCGGGCTGTATTTGAAGCAGCCGACGCGGTCGAGGCGGGCTTCTTTCAGGAAGTCGAGCAGCATCTGGAAATCGTCTTCCGTTTCGCCCGGGAAGCCGACGATAAAGGTCGAACGCAGGGTGAGTTCGGGACAAACTTCACGCCACTGCTTGATGCGCGCCAGCTGGCGGTCAGCGGAGCCCGGGCGTTTCATCATTTTGAGAATACGCGGGCTGGCGTGCTGCAGCGGAATATCGAGATAAGGCAGAATTTTGCCTTCCGCCATCAGCGGGATTACATCATCAACGTGCGGGTACGGATAGACGTAGTGCAGGCGCACCCAGATACCGAGCTTCGCCAGCTCTTCGCACAGGCTAACCATGCTGGTTTTGACCGGCATGCCGTTGTGGAAGCCGCTGCGATGTTTGACATCAACGCCGTAGGCGGAGGTGTCCTGAGAGATCACCAGCAGCTCTTTGACCCCGGCATCGGCCAGGCGTTTGGCTTCCGCCAGCACTTCGCCAATCGGACGGCTGACCAGATCGCCGCGCATGGACGGGATGATGCAGAAGGTGCAGCGATGGTTGCAGCCTTCGGAAATTTTTAAGTAAGCGTAATGACGGGGCGTCAGCTTCACGCCCTGTTCCGGCACCAGGCTGAGGAACGGGTTGTGTTTAGGCTTCGGCGCGTAGTGGTGGACGTGTTCCAGCACCTGTTCATAGCTGTGCGGGCCGGTAATTTCCAGCACCTTCGGATGCACTTCGCGGATCTGATCTTCTTTTGCGCCCAGGCAGCCGGTGACGATCACTTTGCCGTTTTCTTTCAACGCTTCGCCAATCGCTTCCAGCGACTCCTGCACGGCGCTATCGATAAAGCCGCAGGTGTTAACGATAACCATATCAGCGTTATCGTAGGAGGGAACCACGTCATATCCTTCGGTGCGCAGTTCAGTCAGGATACGTTCTGAGTCCACGAGATTTTTCGGGCAGCCCAGAGAGACAAAGCCGATTTTCGGCTGAGGGGTGACATTGCTCATAGCTTAAAAAGTGTTCAATTATTGGGATGGTCAGGGCAGGGATTCTACAGAGATCGGCGGAAAGTTTATACTCCTTTTCATGTTAGCCCGGCGATATCTGTGTTTCTTTTTATCGGCATGATTATCCAGATTGTTAATCAAAATAAGGGGGTTATTCAGCCATTATCTCGGCAATCGGGGGACGTCGGTTTAGATCTGGTTTAACCTGAAGCGGTAAAATAGCCGCTGCTTTTAGTCTTTATTTTTTATCAGGTTTCCCATGTTTAAAAAGTTGGGTGGTTTCGTCTGCGCGCTGGCCATGATCGGCGCGACGCCCGTTTATGCCAACGAGATGGCGTTATATTCGGTCAATACCGGTTCATTTGTTTATCACATGACCGGTAATCACGGTCAATATAACGAAAAATTCAATAACCAGTTTTTTTCCGTTGAGCGCAAGCTGTCTGCGGATTCAAAGTACAGCGCGTTGGTCGGGACCATGAAGAATAGTTTTGCCGACCGCTGCCTCTCTCTGGGGGCGCGAAGAGACTGGTACGCGGGGGCAAGCGGCTGGACGTTCAAGGGCGTCTATGCCTATACCGGCGAGTTCTTCTTTAAAGCCTTTCGCGATTGCGGCGATTCAGGCACCTATCGAACGGCGAAGAAACTCACCGGCGTCGGTTTCTCTCCCTATATTTATCATGGCCTGCAGTACAATTTTACCGATTATTTCGGCGTCGAAACGGGCATTATCGTCCCGGCCATATTTGTGATGAGCGTGCAGTGGAGCTTCCGCTAATTCGCCCGAAAGAGGCTTCCGGGCGAATTTTGATTAATGGCTTTGCGCAACGCCAGCGCCTGGCGCAGCCCCCGGCGCGGTCGGTTCTCTATTATCGCGAAGCGTAAATACCGAGATTAGCGTAAACAGCCCGGCGATGCCGCCCAGAATATAATAGGTATGCGCAAAGCCGATGGTGTCGTACAAATACCCGGCCAGCGGCGAGTAAATGGCGGTGGCGATAGAGGCGACGAACAGCACCAGCAGGTAGACCGTCGAGGAGAGCTTGTTGTCGAAGTTGGCGGCGATAAATTTAAACACCGACACTAAAATCAGCGGTTTTTCCAGCGCATGCATCATTTTTACCGCGCCGATCCACACCGGACCCAGCGGAATCGCGGAGCCGACGATACGCACCGACATGATCAGCCCGGCGATGATCAGCGCCCATTTCGCGCCGGTGCGGTTTACGAACCACGGCATCAGGCATAAAAACAGGGTCTCGCCGCATACCTGAATGGAGGCCAGAATGCCGTACCAGCGATTGCCTTCTTCCGGCGTCGAAAACTGCAGAGAAAAGTACTGGGCGAACTGCTGATCGTAGGTGTCATAGATTTGCGTGACGAAAAGGGTGAAGACCAGCAGCATCCAGAACTGGCCGTTCTTCGCCAGCTCCAGGGCGTGCGAAACTTTCAGCGCGCTGCTTTTTTGCATTTCCGCTTCGGTCAGTTCGATTTTGGTCAGCATAAAGCAGATCGCCGCGATAACGATGGCGACGCTGGCCAGCCAGAAGGCGAGGTTTGGATTGCTGTCGATATATTTGCCGACGATCCACGCGGCGGCGGCCCAGCCTAACGATCCCCACATCCTGACCCGGCCGTATTCGAACTGGTAGCGCCGCGAAATTTTATCAATATACGAATCGATAACTCCGCAGCCGGAGTTGAAAATAATCCCCAGGTATACCCCGCCAAGCAGCGCGCCCAGCCAGAAGCTGTGCACCAGCAGCGGCGCATACAAATAAATAAAGAACGGGCCTACCGGCAGCAGCATGGCGACCAGGATCCAGATCAGCCGTTTTTTCAGGCCGAACTTATCGGAAATAAAGCCGAAGAAGGGCTGCATCAGCAGGGCGATAAAGGCGTTGACCGAGTAGAGCAGACCGGTTTTGGTTGCGCTAATCCCGAGATGCTGAGTGGTCCAGATAACGAAGAACGCCATGGTCGAGGACCAGGCGAAGAGGTAGAGGAAATCGAAAAGACTCAACAAGATATAGTTTCTTTTGCCGGGCGTAATCATTTCAGTTCCTTCAAGCGGTAGCGGTAAAGGTTACAAACAGGATCGATCTGCTTGCTGCTCTTATTGGATGTTATACGTAATACATTTTATGAAATGATATGACACCTGGCGGAATTTTATGGCAATGTGAATTGCGCTAATATGTGATCATTACTGCAATAAATAATTTTATTATCGTGAGTTGAAAGGTTTTTATTTTTGAGAGCGTATAACATTTTTTACTTTTGGTCGTTGAGATCGCCGAAGAGGATTTTAATCGCCGTTGTAACATTGTAAAGGATGTTAATGACCTGAGAATTATTGATCTGCCTCATCGTTTTGTACAAAAAATGACCATATTATGGTTGTGGTAAAGGACGACAGAGGAGGAACCGCGATGAGCGTTGACAGACTGTATCGTAACCTGATGAATAAGCTGATTAATGCCAACATTGATCTCGACGCTTATTTGCAGCTGCGTAAAGCAAAAGGCTATATGTCAGTCAGCGAAAACGACCATCTACGTGATAACTTGTTTGAACTGTGCCATGAAATGCATCAACACGCGCCGCGCCTGCAGCACGCCGTCGCGCCGGAGGAGAAGGAAGCCCTGCGGCTGGCCGGCGAGGCCGTCGCTTCCGCGGCGGTCTGCCTGTTGAGCGGACATCATGACTGCCCGTCCTACATCGCTGTCGACGTAGATAAGCTGGAAAGCTGTCTGGCGGTATTGCGGCTAAATATTCATAAATTGAATGATTCTCAGCCCATTACGCACGCCTGAAATCGGGGGGAGCCTGCTCCCCCCGATTAATGTTATGTAAAAATCCCTTCCCGCTTTCCCACGCTGGCTACCCTTATCAGCATTGCTGACAAAAGGAGTATGCCATGCGCCAGACCATTAACCTGATCGCCCTTACCGCGCTGCTGTTGCCAACGGCAAGCCTTGCCGCCCAGGAGCGCGTAGAGGTGTTGCAGAACCAGCTTGAACACCCGTGGGCGCTGGCCTTTCTTCCCGACGACCGGGGGATTCTGATGACCCTGCGCGGCGGCGAGCTCCGTCTGTGGCAGCGGGATAAAGGCCTCGCGCCTGCGATTTCGGGCGTGCCGCAGGTCTGGGCCAACGGGCAGGGCGGTCTGCTGGACGTGGCGCTGGCTCCGGATTTCGCCCAGTCGCGCCGGGTCTGGCTGAGCTACGCCGAAGGCGGGAGTGACGGCAAGGCCGGGACCGCCGTGGGCTACGGCCGACTGAGCGATGACCTCCAGCGCCTGGAAAATTTCCAGGTGGTTTTCCGCCAGCAGCCGAAGCTCTCAACCGGCAATCATTTTGGCGGACGGCTGGTGTTCGACGGCCGCGGTTATCTGTTTATTGGACTCGGGGAGAATAACCAGCGTTCGACCGCTCAGGATCTCGATAAGCTGCAGGGAAAAGTGGTGCGGCTAACGGCTGATGGCAAGGTCCCGGACGATAATCCTTTTGTCGGCCAGGCCGGCGTCAGACCGGAAATCTGGTCTTACGGTATTCGCAACCCCCAGGGGATGGCGATGAACCCGTGGAGCGATACGCTGTGGTTAAATGAGCACGGGCCGCGAGGCGGGGATGAGATCAATATTCCGCAAAAAGGCAAAAACTACGGCTGGCCGCTGGCGACGCACGGCATTAACTACAGCGGCTTGCCGATCCCGGAGGCCAAAGGCAAAACGGCGGAAGGAACCGAAGCGCCGCTGTTTGTCTGGGAAAAATCGCCGGCGGTGAGCGGTATGGCGTTTTACGACGCGCAGACTTTTCCGCAGTGGCGGCACCGGCTGTTTATCGGCGCGCTGAAGGATAAATCGCTGATTGTTCTCAAGGTTGACGGCGATAACGTCACGGAACAGGAGCGGATTCTGGGCGATCGCGGAAAACGTATCCGCGATGTGCGCGTTGGACCCGATGGTTATCTGTATGTGCTAACCGACGAATCCAACGGCGAGCTGCTGAAGGTGAGCCCGGCGGGCTAATATCAGGTGACCGGAATCATCACCACGTTGCGCCAGGCCTGGCGCTGGTTAATCTGCTGATACCAGCGCTGCAGGTGCGGGCGCGGTTGCCAGGTTTTAACGATCTCCAGCAGGTTATAAATGAACGGCGCGACGGCGATGTCGCCGAGGCCGAAGGCGTTGCCTGAGAGCCACTGATGACGCGACAGTTCATCATCCAGAATGGCGAACAGCGTCTCGCAGGCGGCAATACCGGCTTCAATCGCGGCGGGGTCGCGTTTTTTCGGTGGGGTTCTCACCAGCCCCATTAACACCGGCCGATGGGCAGGCGAGAGCGAACCGTTGGCCCAGTCCATCCATTTTTCCCCCTGAGCGCGCTCGGCGGGCGACTCCACCCACAGGCGATTTTGACCGTACTGCGCGGCCAGATAGCGGATAATGGTGTTTGATTCCCAGAGCACGAGATCGGTCGTCTCATCTTTCAATAACGGTACCAGGCCATTGGGATTCATGGCCAGATAGTCCGCATCGTGATTCAGACCGAACTCCAGACCGGCCAGAATTTGCTGATACGGGAGGTCGAGTTCTTCCAGCACCCAGCGCACTTTCTTCACATTGGTCGAGTTATTTCTGCCCCACAGCGTAATCATATCCGCTCCTGCTTTTTATTAAGCCGCCGTTGCGGCGTAGTGAGCATTCATGTTGGAATAAAGTTAATATTTAGGCAACCGCGATCAAAAAAATTGCTCTGTTTGCAGCACCGGGCGAGGTTATTGCGTAAACTTTAAAAACTTTACCAACTCGCTGTTTCTTTAAGGTCATTTGTACGCTTTACTCACCGGCTGCTGCGGCGCCGAACGAGTGTAGCGGCATATTTTTGTTTGGAAAGGATACTTGGGTGGCTCTTATGACGCATGATGCTTTTTCCCTTCGCGGCCTCGCGGCAGGCTGCGCGCTTTTATTTCTCGTTGCGCCTGCGGTGCAGGCTGCAGAACAACTCCCCGATGCGCCATCCATTGACGCGCGAGCCTGGATCCTGATGGACTATGCCAGCGGCAAAGTGCTCAGCGAAGGCAATGCCGATGAAAAACTCGATCCGGCGAGCCTGACCAAAATCATGACCAGCTATGTTGTCGGCCAGGCGTTAAAGGCGGGTAAGATTAAGTCGACCGATATGGTGACTATCGGGCGCGACGCGTGGGCAACCGGTAACCCGGCGCTGCGCGGCTCATCGGTGATGTTCCTTAAGCCAGGAATGCAGGTGTCGGTCGAAGATCTTAACAAGGGCGTTATCATTCAATCCGGCAACGACGCCAGCATCGCGATCGCCGACTACGTGGCGGGCAGCCAGGACGCGTTTGTCAGCCTGATGAACGGCTATGCGCAGAAAATGGGCCTGACCAACACCACCTTTATGACCGTGCACGGTCTGGATGCGCCAGGTCAGTTTAGTACCGCCCGCGATATGGCGCTGCTCACCAAAGCGATGATCCATGACGTGCCGGAAGAGTATGCGATCCATAAAGAAAAAGAGTTCACCTTCAACAAAATCCGTCAGCCGAACCGCAACCGTCTGCTGTGGAGCACGAATCTCAACGCTGACGGCGTGAAAACCGGGACCACCGCCGGGGCGGGCTACAATCTGGTTTCTTCCGCGACGCAAAACGATATGCGCCTGATTGCCGTCGTGCTCGGCACCAAAACTGACCGTATCCGTTTTAACGAATCAGAAAAACTGCTGACCTGGGGCTTCCGTTTCTATGAAACCGTGACGCCGATTAAACCCGATGCCACCTTTATTACCCAGCGCGTCTGGTTTGGCGATAGCAGCGAAGCGAAGCTGGGGGCGGGCGAGGCCGGCTCCATCACGCTGCCGAAAGGCCAGCTGAAAAACCTCAAGGCCAGCTACACCCTGAATGATACGCAGCTGACCGCGCCGTTGACCAAAGGGCAGGTGGTCGGCACCATCGACTTCAAGCTTAATGATAAAACCATTGAGCAGCGGCCGCTGATTGTGATGGAAGCGGTAAACGAAGGCGGTTTCTTTAGCCGGATGATCGATTTCGTGCTGATGAAATTGCACGGCTGGTTCGGCGGTTGGTTCTCTTAAAATGCAGGCCGCGCCCTGCGGGGCGCGGTTAGTAAAGCAGTGAAATCTGTTTTTCCTTCGCCAGCGCGAGCAGATCGTCATCCGGACACACGTCGCTGGCAATCACGTCAAACTGCGCTAAATCCCCCATCCTCGCCGGGCGAACTTTACCAAATTTACTGTGATCGACGACCAGCACGTGGTAGCGCGCGCTTTTCATCGCCCAGTGTTTGACCGGCAGCTCTTCCAGGTTAAAACAGGTCGCGCCCTGCTCGCAATCGACGCCCGCGGCGGAATAAAACGCGATGTCCGGGCAAAGGTGGCTCAGCGTATCCTGCAGGCTTAGCGGTTTAAAAATGGCGTTGCTGGCGTGGAACTCGCCGCCGCACAAAATCGCGCGGCACTGGGGTTTTTCCTGCAGGGAAAGAAAGGTATTGAGCGAATAGCAGACCCCGGTAAAGGGCAGGGCGCTATCGATGGCGTCGATGATCCACGGCGTGGTGGTCCCGCAGTCAAAAAAGGCCATCTGGTGGGGCTCAAGCAGCTTAGCCGCATGGCGGGCTGCGCGGCGTTTTTCATCCACAAGGCGTGTTTTCTGATCGCTCAGCAGATAGTGCGTTGCGCTGCGCGGCTCCAGAACGATATAGCCGCCCAGCAACACGACCGGGCCGCTGTGGCCGTTGAGATCGCGACGAATGGTCATCTCTGACACGCCAAGCAGGGTGGCCGCTTCTTTTAGATGGAGTTTATCACTGCGCTTGAGTGCCTGAATAAGCTGACTGATGCGTTCGTCACGACGAGTTTCCATATTCCCTCTAAGCTGAAAGCGCCCTGCATTGACAGGGCGTCAGCGGCGATTTTACCTGCCGGAAGAGGCTTAGTCACGCGCAGGAATTGGGCGCTACCGCAACTTTACCAGCTGGTCAGGAACATCTATTCGCGCACCCAACCTTTGCGAATCGGCAGCGAAAAAAACAGACGGTACAGCCGCTGCAGATGCTGATAGAGGGTTTTTCCGCCGCTTTGCCACAGCAGTTGGGCGCTAAGGCAGGCGATCATCGCGGTGAGCAGCCCGCCCAGCATATCCATCGGCCAGTGCACGCCGAGATAGACCCGGGACCAGGCAATCGCGCAGGCAAGGGCGAACAGCAGCGCGCCCGACCATAGGCGGTGCCAGAACATAAAGGCCAGCGCAAAGGTAAAGCAGATCGTGCCGTGATTGCTCGGGAAGGAGTTATTGGGCGAATGATGCAGGAAGTTATAGCCAATACCGGCGGCAAACGGACGGTCATGCGGAAAAAATACGCCGAATATCCACGAAAGCGTCAGGCTAATGGCTAATGCCATCATGACCTTAAATACTAACTGCCGCTGGTTTGGGCCCCAAAGCCATAAGGCCAACACCAATAATGGCACCATAATTATCAGGTCTTTGGCGATAAACGTCGCGATTTCAATCGCCCACCACGGCGATGCGGGGGTAGCGTTGAGTAATGCAAACAGCGAGTAGTTAATATTTTCCAGCATACATCCAGGCTCTTGGGTCCGTTAGCAACAAGCCGCCCACCTTAAAAAACGGTGGCGATAAGGTAAAGCAGTATTGTCTTAATTATCAGTTTGTTATGAATTAAAACGCGGGCGTGGCTTCGTTAACAGACTGATTGAAGGAGTATATAGCCTGTAATCTAATTGAAACATAAACGAAATATATACAGCTGGATTTTGATTGGTTGCTGGCGATGCGCTATCCGTGTGGCGATATTTTGCTTCATCGCTCACAATTCGCTATCTCCCCGAGACGACTTTCATTAAACTTTGCGCGGTTTTATTTAAATAAGAGATTTCATGCAGAATTATTCGCTTTCTGGCAAACGCCTCGGACGTCAGGCGCTGCTCTTTCCGTTGTGCCTGGTGTTATACGAGTTCTCCACCTATATCGGCAATGACATGATCCAGCCGGGCATGCTCTCGGTGGTGGCAGAATTTGGCGTGGGCAACGAGTGGGTGCCGACCTCAATGACCGCCTATCTGGCCGGCGGTATGTTTTTGCAGTGGCTGCTGGGGCCGCTTTCGGACCGCATCGGCCGTCGTCCGGTGATGCTGACCGGGGTAGTGTGGTTTATCGTAACCTGCCTGGCGACGCTGCTGGCGCAAACTATTGAGCAGTTCACGCTGCTGCGCTTTTTGCAGGGTATCAGCCTGTGCTTTATCGGCGCGGTCGGCTATGCGGCGATACAGGAGTCTTTTGAAGAGGCGGTGTGCATCAAGATCACCGCCCTGATGGCCAACGTCGCGCTGATTGCGCCGCTGCTCGGGCCGCTGGTGGGCGCGGCCTGGGTTCATCTCCTGCCGTGGGAGATGATGTTTGTCCTGTTTGCCGTGCTGGCCGCCATCGCCTTTTTCGGGCTACAGAAGGCGATGCCGGAAACCGCCACCCGCATGGGCGAGAAGCTATCGGTAAAAGAGCTGGGGCGTGATTATCGTGAAGTGCTGAAAAACCTGCGCTTTGTCGCCGGCGCGCTGGCCACCGGTTTTGTCAGCCTGCCGCTGCTGGCGTGGATTGCCCAATCGCCGGTGATCATCATCAGCGGCGAGCAGGCGACCAGCTACGAATATGGCCTGCTGCAGGTGCCGATTTTTGGCGCGCTGATTGCCGGGAACCTGGTGCTGGCGCGCCAGACTTCACGCAAAACAGTGCGCTCGCTGATTATTCTCGGCGGCTGGCCGATTATGATCGGCCTGCTGATCTCCGCCGTGGCGACGGTGGCGTCGACGCACGCGTATCTGTGGATGACCGCCGGTCTGAGCGTTTACGCCTTCGGGATTGGTCTCGCCAACGCCGGACTGGTGCGTCTGACGCTGTTTGCCAGCGAGATGAGTAAGGGGACGGTGTCGGCGGCGATGGGGATGCTGCAAATGCTGATCTTTACCGTGGGTATCGAAGTCAGTAAGCACGCCTATGAGTCTGGCGGTAGCGGGCTCTTCAGCTTGCTCAACCTGCTGAGCGGGGTGCTCTGGCTGGCGATGACGGTCTACTTCCTGAAGGATAAACGCGTGGGCAACGCCCACGAACCGCAGTAACCTTCAAATGCCCTGCTGCGACGTGACGCGCCGCAGCAGGCGCTACCTCAGGCGAACGGCGCTTCGCGATTCAGTACCTTATCAATAATATGCAGCACGCCTTCTTCGTTATTGTGCGGGGCACGGTAGCCGGCGACGGCCTTCACCGGCGCGGCGGCGTTGGCCATCGCGAAACCGAATCCGGCGTGCTGCAGCATTTCGATATCGTTGCCGCTATCGCCAAACGCCACCACTTCATGGTTCTTTATGCCCCAGCGTTCCTGCAGGATGCGCAGTCCGTTGGCTTTATGCACCCCGGGAATAATCAGGTCAATGCTACCGTAGCCGGTGGCGACCGCGGTGACCATATCGCCAAGCGCGGCGTGCAGCTTCGGCTGAATCTGCGGGATCAGCTGGTCCGGCACGTTGAGACCGAACTTCAGAATTTCATCATCAGCAATATGATTAAAATCGTCGACCAGTTCGAGGCGATGATAGTACTTCGCCGCGACCGCTTTCAGCGCATCGTTATAGCGGTTGAGGGTATAAGCGCTGCGCTTACCGCAGGCGATAATTTCAATGTTGGTCAGCGTCAGAAGATGGTCGATGACGGTATTGAAATGTTCCTTCGGCATCCGGCAGTTAAACACATCCTCGCCGGCGCTGACCACCCAGCCGCCGTTTTCGGCGACAAAAGCGATTTCGTGCGCCACCTCAGGGAAGAAGGAGATGAGCTGGTAATACTGGTTGCCGCTGGCGACGACGAAGCGGATGCCCTGCTCGCGCATCCGCGCATACTGGGCGAGGAAACGCTGACGGTTATAGGTTTTGGCATCGCTCAGAAAGGTGCCGTCCATGTCTACCGCAATCAATTTGATGCTCATTAACTGTTCTCCATCATGGGTTCAGATTGTGGCTTCGCTACCGCGCGGGCGACGATGGCCGCGACCAGCACGAGTGCCAGCACTACCATCATGGCGCTGCGCAGGCCGAAGTGTTCGCCGAGAAAGCCCAGCAGCGGCGGCCCGACGAGGAAGGCGAGGTAGCCGGTAATCGCCACCACGCTGACGCGCTTCGGCGCATCGGGGCCGGTATCGCTGGCGGCGGAAATGGTCAGCGGGAAGCCCAGCGACGCGCCGAGGCCCCATAATAATACGGAGAGACCGGCGACCCACGGGTTGTCGACGAAAATAATCAGGCCAATGCCCAGCGCGCCCATTACCGCGCTGGCGCGTACCACCGTCACGCGGCTGTAGCGGTCAATAAACCAGCCGCCGGTAAAGCGGCCAAGGGTCATGCCGAGGGTGAAGCCTGCATAAATCAGCGAGCCGGAGGTTGGGCTGAAGCCATGGCCGTCCACCATCAGCAGCGGCAGCCAGTCGTTAGCGGAGCCTTCGGCAAAGGCCATGGCCAGGACGATCACCCCAATCAGCAGCAACTGGGCATCGCGCCAGATCGGCAGGCCTTTGCCTTCATGGCGCGCCGCTTCCGCCGCATTTTTGCCGGTGCCTTCAGGAATCGCGCGAATGGCGATAGCGATGGGGGCGATAGCCACCAGCGCCGCCAGCAGAATGTGCGGCGCGGCGGGCAGGCCGAAGCCGGTTACCGCCATGCCAATCCCGGCGCCGACGAGCGTGCCGAAGCTGTAGAAACCATGCATCATCGGCAGGACGGTTTTATTCATTTCGCGTTCAACGGCGGCGCCTTCGACGTTAATCGCCACTTCCGCGGAGCCAAAGCTGGCGCCGAAGATGGCTAAGCCAATGGCAAACAGCACCGCCGACGTGAACCATAGCGCGGCGCTGAGCACCAGCATGCCAACCACCGCGCAGGACATGGTGGCGCGAATCACTTTACGGGTGCCGAATCGATTGACCAGCCACGCTGAGCAGAGGATGCCGCTCATTGAACCTATTGAGAGTCCAAATAATACAATCCCCATTTCCGCCGTCGATAGCGCGAGCAGATCGCGAATCGCCGGCGTGCGGGTGGCCCATGACGCCATGAGTAATCCGGGGATAAAAAAGAACATGAAGAGCGCCCACAGCCTTAGCTGAAGGGCCCTGCGTGAAGTTTGCGCTGTCATCCGTAAATGCCCGAGAGTGAAGAGATGCAGACAACAGTAGCAAGGTTGTGTACATTTGTACATCCAGGTTGCTTGCTGAGGAATGCTTTTTTATTGACCTCTATGATTCGATTCAGCCTGAGGCATATTAAATGAAAGAGGAAAAGAGTATGGCCCGTCGACCAAACGACCCGCAGCGTCGGGAGCGGATTTTGCAGGCGACGCTGGACACGATCGCGATACACGGCATTCATGCGGTTACGCACCGGAAAATCGCCACCTGCGCGGGCGTGCCGTTGGGCTCGCTGACCTACTATTTTAGCGGTATTGAGGCGCTGGTCGAAGAGGCGTTCAGCCTGTTTACCGGCCAGATGTCGGCGCAGTATCAGCAGTTTTTTGCCGATGTGCATAATCGCCGGGAGGCCTGTGACGCCATTGCCGAACTGATTTTTAGTGCCCAGGTCACTACCGCGCGCAATATGGAGCTGATGTATCAGCTTTATGCTTTTTGCAGCAGCCAGCCGAATTTAAAAGCGGTCATGCAGAACTGGATGCTGCGCAGCCAGCAGACCCTTGAGCAGTGGTTTGAACCGGCAACGGCCCGCGGGCTGGACGCCTTTATCGAGGGGATGACGCTGCACTTCGTGACCGACAGAGCGCCGCTATCGAGAGAAGCGATTCGACTGATGGTAGACCGGCTGGCGGGAGAGTGAGCGGGGCGCAGAAAACAAAAAACCCATCAACCTTGAACCTAAGTGGCGGGGTTGATGGGCTCCACAAAATGGGGACATCAAAGAAAAGCAGTGGCACTACTTATGACTGACGCCAGCTAAAAAAGTTCTGCGTATACGCGTTTTTTTTCTGAAAAGTTTACTGTAGCCCCGGCCAGATAATAACAATCAGCGTACCCGCCAGGGTTAACAACACGTTAGCGATGGCGTAGGTCCCCGCGTATCCCAGCGCCGGAATATTGCTGCGCGCGGTATCGCTGATGATCTCCATCGCCGGCGCGCAGGTGCGGGCGCCCATCATGGCGCCGAAGAGCATCGCGCGGTTCATGCGCAGGACGTACGCGCCGAACAGGAAGCAGATAACCACCGGCACCAGGCTGACGATGAGACCCGCCGCCAGCATCTGACCGCCGACGGCGCCGAGGCCGTTATTAATGCCGGCGCCGGCGCTGAGTCCCACGCCGGCCATAAATACCATCAGGCCGAACTCTTTCACCATATTCAGCGCCCCCTGCGGGATATAGCCGAACGTCGGATGGTTGGCGCGCAGGAAGCCGAGCATGATGCCGGCAAACAGCAGACCGGCGGCGTTACCGATGCCGAAGCTGAACGAGCTGAACTGGAAGGTGATCATGCCGATCATCAGGCCAACAATAAAGAAGGCGCAGAAGGCGAGCAGGTCGGTCACCTGGCTGTGGATGGAGATAAAGCCAATACGATCCGCGACGGTTTTGACGCGACGCGCGTCGCCGCTAACCTGCAGCACATCGCCCTTGTTGAGCACGACGTTGTCGTCGATCGGCATTTCGATCTGGCTGCGGATAACGCGGTTTAAGAAGCAGCCGTGGTCGGTAAGCTTCAGCTGCGCCAGGCGGCGGCCGACGGCGTTGTGGTTTTTGACCACGATCTCTTCGGTGACGATGCGCATATCGAGCAGATCGCGGTCGAAGACCTCTTTGCCGTTACGGAAGCTTGGGTCGAGGCGGGCATGGGCATCCGGGTAACCCACCAGGGCGATATCATCGCCCATCTGCAGCACCGCATCGCCGTCCGGGTTCGCGAGAATGCCGTTGCGGCGGATGCGCTCAATGTAGCAGCCGGTCTGGCGGTAAATGCCCAGCTCGCGCAGGTTTTTACCATCAGCCCACGCCACCAGCTCCGGGCCGACGCGGTAGGCGCGGATCACCGGCAGGTACACCTTACGCCGGGAGTCGGTGTCGAGGCCGCGCTCGCGGGCGATCTGCTGGGCGCTGGTCTGTAAATCCTGATGCTGCAGCTTCGGCATATAGCGGGCGCCGACGATCAGGCTGACCAGGCCAACCAGATAGGTCAGGGCATAGCCGAGGCTCAGATGATCGAGCGAGAGGGCAAGCTGGTCGCTGGGCAGGCCGAAGTGGCGTAGCGTATCTCCGGCGCCCACCAGCACGGGGGTGGAGGTCATAGCGCCGGCGAGCATCCCGGCCGTCAGGCCGATATCCCAGCCGAATAGCTTACCCAGCCCCATGGCGATCAGCATCGCGCTGCCGACCATCACCAGAGCGAGCATCAGGTAATTTTTCCCATCGCGAAAAAAAATAGAAAAAAAGTTGGGTCCCGCCTCCACGCCGACGCAGAAAATAAACAGCATAAAGCCGAGATTGAGGGCGTCAGTGTTAATACTGAAATGCTGCTGCCCTAATAATAGGGAAACGACTAAAACGCCAATGGAATTACCAAGTTGTACCGACCCGAGACGCAGTTTCCCGAGGCAGAGTCCTAATGCTAGTACAACGAACAATAACAGGATGTAATTCCCGTTTAACAAATCTGCGACGTTTATATTCACGAAAGCCAACTTCTCATTTACTAGTAAGTTGTTGAAGGAAATGGTTATTTGGTCTAAGGTTGGTCCAGTGTTCGCGTTGTCCCGAACGCTATTCTGGCATCCCGTTATAACCAGCAAAATATAGTCGACAGTTTAATCCTTCCTGGAGGCTGCGGCTAGTAACAATCGTTTTTACATTGACGGGATCTTTTATTGGCATGGATTGCCAGAATCTTTATCTGACTGGGCGAAGTGGAAGTTGGTTAGAGGCAAAATCAGGAGGATGTCGTGAAATCTGAGCGTACCTGGGCCGGTATTATCTGTGGGTTCTTTCTATTTATTGTGGTTTGTTTGTCACTACTGTTACATATGAAAGGCGCCTTTCGGGCTACCGGTAACCCTGAGCTCGGGCTGCTATTCTTTTTGCTACCCGGTGCGGCGGCAAGCTGCCTCTCTCCCGGACAGCGGGTTATTCGCCCGCTTATCGGCGCGATGCTGGCTGCGCCAGTGTGTCTAGTGGTCATGCGGCTTTTCTTTGTGACCCAGCGTTCTTTCTGGCAGGAACTGGCGTGGTTGTTTAGCGCGGTGTTCTGGTGCGCGCTGGGCGCGCTGTGCTTTTTGTTTATTTGCGCCTGGCTTGATACCAGACGCAAGCCCTCGTCAGAGGAGTGAGCCGTCTCAGGCGAACAGGCCGAGATTCTCTTTCGCCCAGGCTTCAAAGTCAGTGCAGCCGCCAATGTGCTTCTGATCGACAAAAATCTGCGGCACGGTTTCTACCGGTTTACCCACGGTTTTTTCCAGATCGGCTTTGCTGATGCCTTCTGCGTGAATATCAATGTAGCGATAGTTAAAATCATCGCGCTCATTGCTCAGCTTTTCCGCCAGCTCTTTGGCGCGAACGCAATAGGGGCAGCCTGGACGACCAAAAATTACCGTAAACATAGTCTCTCTCCTTAAACCTCAGCCGGATGGCGAATGGCGGGTATCATGCCGCGTTATGTCGGCGAGGGAAAGAAGGTTCTGCCTTTTGCTTTGATGGCTTAAGGCTATGTTTGGTAAATATTCTGCTGATGAAACCGCTATACTGGCCTGATACGCGACCGGTTTTTGCCCGGGAGCGTGCATGATTTGGACCGGAGGAGCGTTATGCGATCGCCCGCTGCATTACCCACAAGTATTCTGGTAGTCGAGATTATCGGCATGGTGCTGTTGACCCTGGCCTGGCTCTCGCTCAACCAGTACGTCAGCCTGCCCGCGCCGTTTTCCAGCCCGACGGCGGCGCTGCTGATGATCTTCGCGGGGATCCTGCTGATGCTCCCGGCCGCCGTGGCGTTAATGTGGCGCGTGGCGCAAGTCATTGCCCCGCAGTTGACGCACACGAAAACCCCACCTTCCTCACTGCCTGACAGAGAAAAACGAGATGACGCCGACCATTGAGCTGCTGCGTAGCCACCGTTCTATTCGCCATTTTACCGACGCGCCGATAAGCGACGAACAGCGCGCCGCGATTATTGCCAGCGCGCAGGGCGCTTCCAGCTCCAGTTTTTTACAATGTTCCTCAATTATTCGCGTTACCGACCCGGAAATACGTCAACAGCTGGTCCCGCTGAGCGGCGGTCAGCAGCACGTGGCGCAGGCCGCGGAGTTTTGGGTATTCTGCGCTGATTTTAACCGCAATCTGCAAATCTGCCCGGACGCTCAGCTGGGCCTCGCCGAACAGCTGCTGCTGGGCTGCGTCGATACCGCTCTTCTGGCGCAGAATGCGCTGGTGGCGGCGGAATCCCTTGGCCTGGGCGGCGTCTATATCGGCGGCCTGCGCAACAATATCGATGCGGTGACCGAGCTGCTGAAGCTCCCGCAGCACGTGCTGCCGCTGTTTGGCCTGTGCCTTGGCTGGCCTGACGATAACCCGGAAGTGAAACCGCGCATGCCGTCGGCGATGCTGGTGCATGAAAATCACTATCAGCCGCTGGATGAAACGGTCCTTGCGGAATATGACGAGCAGTTGGCGCAGTATTATCTCTCACGCGGCAGCAACACGCGTCGCGATACCTGGAGCGACCATATCCGCCGGACTATCGTCAAAGAGAGCCGTCCATTTATTCTGGAATATCTGCATAAGCAGGGATGGGCTACGCGCTGATTGCGTGTAAACTGCCCCTGGTCTGACGTAAGGAAATTCCGCAGGTCAGCGCTCATTGACTACCAAAGGCCCGCCGGAGCGGGTCTTTTCGCAGAGGTGCAGGGTGAAAATTGCCATATTATCCCGGGATGGAACGCTTTATTCATGTCGACGCCTGCGCGAAGCCGCGCAAAAACGCGGTCATCAGGTGGAAATCCTCGATCCGCTTTCCTGCTATATGAACGTCAGTCCGGTGGCCTCATCCATTCACTACAAAGGCCGCCAGCTCCCGCATTTTGACGCCGTCATTCCGCGCATCGGCACGGCGATTACCTACTACGGCACCGCGGCGCTGCGTCAGTTTGAGCTGCTGGGCAGCTATCCGCTCAATGAGTCCGTCGCCATCACCCGCGCCCGCGACAAGCTGCGTTCGCTCCAGCTGCTGGCGCGTCAGGGAATCGACCTGCCGCTCACCGGCATTGCCCATTCGCCAGACGATACCAGCGACCTGATCGCGATGGTTGGCGGCGCGCCGCTGGTGGTAAAGCTGGTGGAGGGCACTCAGGGCATCGGCGTCGTGCTGGCCGAAACGCGGCAGGCGGCAGAGAGCGTCATTGACGCTTTTCGCGGTCTGAATGCGCATATTCTGGTGCAGGAGTATATCGCCGAGGCGAAAGGCCGGGACGTGCGCTGCCTGGTCGTGGGCAATGAGGTCGTGGCGGCGATTGAGCGGCGGGCGAAGGAGGGGGATTTTCGCTCTAACCTGCATCGCGGCGGCGTAGCGTCGGTGGCGTTTATCAGCGAGCAGGAGCGTGAAATGGCCATTAAGGCCGCGCAGACGCTCGGGCTGGACGTCGCTGGCGTTGATATTCTGCGCGCCACGCGCGGTCCTCTGGTGATGGAGGTTAATGCTTCTCCGGGGCTTGAAGGGATTGAAACCACCACCGGCGTCGATATCGCCGGCAAAATGATCGCCTGGATCGAACGACAAGCCACGCCCGGATTTTGTCTGAAAATGGGCGGATAGTTCCCTTTCACGACACCGTCATGGAATACGCCGCTTTTTTTGCGTAAGCTATGGCGTCGCATTTTTCACAGTAAGAGGTCACAGGTCATATGGATTCACTGGTCGTTCCGGGTCTTGATACATTACGTCAATGGCTCGACGAATTGGGCATCAGCTTTTTTGAGTGTGATTCCTGCCAGGCACTGCACCTGCCGCATATGCAAAATTTCGAAGGCATTTTTGATGCCAAACTTGACCTGGTGGATAACGTGGTGCTTTTCTCCGCGCTGGCTGAGGTCAAACCCTCCGCGCTGTTGCCGCTTTCCGCCGATCTTTCTGCGATTAACGCCAGTTCGTTGACGGTCAAAGCTTTCCTCGATATTCAGGACGATAATCTGCCGAAACTGGTGGTGTGTCAGGCATTGACCGTCGGCGTCGGCGTGACCCTCGACCAGTTCGCGTGGTTTTTCCGCCAGAGCGAAGAACAGATTTCTATGGTTATCCTTGAGGCCAGCGCCAATCAGGTGCTGTATAAGTCCGAGGAAGAAGAGCCGGCGGCTGAGAATATTCAGTACCATTTTCTTCACTAAGCCTGTCGAAAAATAGCGCAGCCACTGCCATGGCGGCTGCGTATTACGTGCTTTTATTCTGCTATTAACCTTCCTGTAAAGAATTTTTCACCGCCATTCTGCCGCTTTCGGCTTATCACATAGACCCTTATTGCATAAAAAATTGATAAAAGCCGTTTTTTTACCTGGGCTATAGCCTCTTATTCTGGCTACAGTTATTCTGACGCTGCTTCCAGTTGCGGGCAACCATTCCGGGAGAGGTCCTCTCTCCTTTTCTTAGGCAATGAAAAAATATGCATGATTATTGCATGCGAACAAGTGCGTATATTCAGCCCGCTTGTTAACGGGCATTGAGAAGGAATAAGAGATATGACCGCCTTTGGTAAAAAATGGTTAACAGGTCTGGTTACGGGTGCGCTGATGGCCGTCTCTGCCGGTTCGCTCGCAGCCGAACAAAAAACCCTGCATGTTTATAACTGGTCTGATTATATTGCGCCGGATACGGTGGCGAATTTTGAAAAAGAGACCGGCATTAAAGTGGTGTATGACGTCTTTGACTCCAACGAAGTGCTGGAGGGTAAGCTCATGGCGGGCAGCACCGGTTTTGACCTGGTGGTGCCGTCGGCGAGTTTCCTTGAGCGCCAGCTGGCGGCAGGGGTTTTCCAGCCGCTGGATAAGAGCAAACTTCCCAACTGGAAAAATCTCGATCCGGAAGTGCTGAAGCTGGTGGCGAAGCACGACCCGGACAATAAATACGCGATCCCGTACCTGTGGGCGACCACCGGTATTGGCTATAACATCGATAAAGTGAAAGCCGTACTGGGTAAAGACGCGCCGCTGGACAGCTGGGATCTGGTGATGAAGCCGGAGAACCTGGAGAAACTGAAAAGCTGCGGCGTCTCCTTCCTTGATGCCCCGGAAGAGATTTTCGCCACCGTGCTGAACTACCTCGGCAAAGATCCTAACAGCAGTAAAGCCGACGATTACACCGGCCCGGCGACCGACCTGCTGCTGAAGCTGCGGCCGAATATTCGTTATTTCCACTCCTCGCAGTACATCAATGACCTGGCGAATGGCGATATCTGCGTCGCTATCGGCTGGGCGGGCGACGTATGGCAGGCGGCGAACCGGGCGAAAGAAGCGAAGAACGGCGTTAATGTCTCCTACTTTATTCCGAAAGAGGGGGCGCTGGCGTTCTTTGACGTCTTCGCGATGCCTGCAGATGCGAAAAACAAAGATGAGGCTTATCAGTTCCTCAACTACCTGATGCGCCCGGATGTTATCGCCCACATCAGCGATCATGTCTATTACGCTAACGGCAATAAAGCCTCTCTCCCGCTGGTCAGCGAAGAGATCCGCAATAACCCGGCCATTTATCCGCCGGCTGACGTCTTCGCCAAGCTGTTCACGCTGAAAGTACAGGATCCGAAAATCGACCGCGTGCGTACTCGCGCCTGGACGAAGGTGAAAAGCGGTAAGTAATTCTCCGTGAGTTGTAGGCCGGCGATGCCTCGCGCTGTCGGCAACAGGCGCACCGCGATGGTGCGCCTGCACCATGATTTGATTTCTGCCGGAGAACACCCCGTGAATGATGTGATTCCTCGCCCGCAGGCGAAAACCCCCAAAGCGCTGACCCCGCTGCTGGAAATCCGTAATTTAACCAAGTCGTTCGACGGTCAGCACGCCGTCGACGACGTCAACCTCACTATTTATAAAGGCGAAATTTTCGCTCTGCTGGGCGCTTCCGGCTGCGGCAAGTCAACCCTGCTGCGTATGCTGGCGGGTTTTGAACAGCCCACCGCCGGACAGATTGTCCTGGATGGCGTCGATCTGGCGCGGGTGCCGCCGTATCAGCGGCCGATTAATATGATGTTTCAGTCCTACGCGCTGTTTCCCCATATGACGGTGGAGCAGAATATCGCCTTTGGCCTCAAGCAGGACAAATTGCCCAAGGCCGAAATCACCAGCCGGGTGCAGGAGATGCTGGCGCTGGTGCATATGCAGGAGTTTGCAAAGCGTAAACCGCATCAGCTCTCCGGCGGCCAGCGTCAGCGCGTGGCCCTGGCCCGCAGTCTGGCGAAAAGACCGAAACTGCTGCTGCTTGATGAGCCGATGGGGGCGCTGGATAAAAAGCTGCGCGATCGGATGCAGCTCGAAGTCGTCGATATTCTTGAGCGCGTCGGCGTCACCTGCGTGATGGTGACCCACGATCAGGAAGAGGCGATGACCATGGCGGGGCGCATCGCCATTATGAACCGCGGCAAGTTCGTGCAAATCGGCGAGCCGGAGGAAATTTACGAACACCCGACCACCCGCTACAGCGCGGAGTTTATCGGCTCGGTCAACGTCTTTGAAGGGCTGGTGAAAGAGCGTCAGGAAGATGGCCTGGTGCTGGACTCTCCGGGCCTGACCCATCCGCTGAAGGTCGATCCCGATGCCTCCGTCGTCGATAACGTCCCTGTGTGGGTGGCCCTGCGCCCGGAAAAAATCATGCTCTGCGAGGACCCGCCCGCGGATGGCTATAACTTCGCGGTGGGCGAGGTTATCTATATAGCCTATCTCGGCGACCTGTCTATCTACCATGTGCGCCTGAAAAGCGGGCAGATGCTGAGCGCTCAGCTGCAGAACGAACATCGTTACCGTAAGGGGGCGCCAACCTGGGGTGATGAGGTGCGTTTGTGCTGGGATGCCGATAGCTGCGTCGTGTTGACGGTGTAAGGAGAGGGCGATGAGTACATTAGAACCCCCGTCAGGCGTAAAAAAACCGGGCGGTTTTGCGCTATGGCTGGCGCGACTGCAGATGGCCCACGGGCGCAAGTTGGTTATTGCGCTGCCCTACGTGTGGCTGATCCTGCTTTTCCTGCTGCCGTTCCTGATTGTTTTTAAAATCAGCCTGGCGGAGATGGCGCGGGCGATCCCGCCGTACACCGACCTGCTGGAGTGGGCCGACGGTCAGCTCACGTTAACGCTGAATCTCGGGAATTTCCTGCAGCTCACCGACGATCCGCTCTATTTTGAAGCCTATCTGCAGTCGCTTCAGGTGGCGGCGATCTCGACGTTCTGCTGCCTGCTGTTGGGGTATCCGCTGGCGTGGGCGGTAGCGCACAGTAAGCCATCGACGCGAAATATCCTGCTGCTGCTGGTGATCCTGCCGTCATGGACCTCGTTTCTGATCCGCGTCTACGCCTGGATGGGGCTGCTGAAAAGCAACGGCGTGCTCAATAACTTCCTGCTGTGGCTGGGGGTCATCGACCAGCCGCTGGAGATCCTGCACACCAACCTGGCGGTCTATATCGGTATTGTTTACGCCTATCTGCCGTTTATGGTGCTGCCGATCTATACTGCCCTCACGCGTATTGATTACTCGCTGGTGGAGGCGTCGCTGGATCTGGGCGCCCGACCGCTGAAGACTTTCTTCCAGGTGATCGTTCCGCTCACCAAAGGCGGGATTATTGCCGGGTCGATGCTGGTGTTTATTCCGGCGGTCGGGGAGTTCGTTATCCCGGAACTGCTGGGCGGCCCGGACAGCATTATGATTGGCCGCGTGCTGTGGCAGGAGTTCTTCAATAACCGCGACTGGCCGGTCGCGTCGGCGGTGGCGATCGTGATGCTGTTGCTGCTGATCGTGCCGATCATGTGGTTCCACAAGCATCAGCAAAAACAGGTGGGGGAACACGGATGAATAATTTGCCGGTAGTCCGTTCGCCGTGGCGAATTTTAATTCTGCTGCTCGGCTTTACCTTCTTGTATGCGCCGATGCTGATGCTGGTGATTTACTCGTTCAACAGCTCAAAGCTGGTGACGGTATGGGCCGGGTGGTCGACGCGCTGGTATCGCGAGCTGTTTCATGACGATGCGATGATGAGCGCGGTAGGCTTAAGTCTGACCATTGCCGCCTGCGCCGCGACGGCGGCGGTGATCCTCGGTACCATTGCCGCGGTGGTAATGGTGCGTTTTGGCCGCTTCCGCGGTTCAAACGGCTTTGCTTTTATGATCACCGCGCCGCTGGTGATGCCCGATGTGATTACCGGCCTGTCGCTGCTGCTGCTGTTTGTGGCGCTGGGGCATTCCATTGGCTGGCCGTCGGATCGCGGCATGCTGACCATCTGGCTGGCGCACGTCACCTTCTGTACCGCGTACGTCGCGGTGGTTATTTCATCGCGCCTGCGTGAGCTTGACCACTCCATTGAAGAGGCGGCGATGGATCTGGGGGCCGCGCCGCTGAAGGTCTTTTTCGTCATTACGCTGCCGATGATTATGCCGGCGGTGGTCTCCGGTTGGCTGCTGGCCTTTACGCTGTCGCTCGACGACCTTGTCATAGCCAGCTTTGTTTCCGGACCGGGGGCGACAACGCTACCGATGCTGGTCTTCTCCAGCGTGCGCATGGGGGTCAACCCTGAGATTAACGCCCTGGCGACGTTAATCCTCGGCGTGGTTGGAATTGTTGGTTTTATCGCCTGGTATTTGATGGCCCGCGCGGAAAAGCAGCGGGTACGCGATATCCAGCGTGCAAGAACCGGCTGAACCACCTAAAATCTGCAATAGAGTTAACATCGGCGCCGCACTTGAGGCGCCGTTTTCATGGAAGACTTTACGTTGGGATTGTTTACTAATACGCGTTCTTCTCATGCACGTCTTAACGTTCCTGCGCTGGTGCAGGTGGCGGCCTTCGCCATTATTTTAATCCGCGGTCTGGATTTGCTGATGATCCTCAACCAGCTTGGCGTTCAGGGAATGGTGGATTTTGTCCATCGCAGCGTGCAGACGTGGGCGCTCACCCTGGTGTTCCTCTCAAGCCTGGTGCTGGTGTTTATTGAAATCTGGTGCGCTTTTTCGCTGGTAAAAGGGCGCAACTGGGCGCGTTGGCTATTCTTGTTGACGCAGATTATCGTGATTGGCTACCTGTGGGCCGCGTCATTGGGCTACGGTTACCCCGAGCTGTTTAGCATTGCCGGGGAATCGAAGCGCGAAATCTTTCGCTCCCTGGTGCTGCAAAAACTACCGGATCTGCTGGTGCTGGCGATGCTGTTTGTGCCGGCCCCGTGCCGACGCTTTTTCCGTTTACAGTAACGGTGATACAATCCCCGCCCCTGTTTTTATGAAGGTCTTGTTATGCATTGCGCACTTTATGACGCGGGTCGCTGCCGCTCCTGCCAGTGGCTGGAACTGCCGATATCCCAACAGCTCGCCGATAAAATGGCCGATCTGCGCGCGCTTTTGGCCGATGCGCCCGTCGCTGAGTGGTGCGCACCGGCTTGCGGCCCGGAGAGTGGGTTTCGCAACAAAGCCAAAATGGTGGTCAGCGGTAGCGTTGAGCGCCCGCTGCTCGGGATGCTGCACCGTGATGGCGCTCCGGAAGACCTGACCGATTGCCCGCTTTATCCGCAAAGCTTCGCGCCGGTTTTCGCTGCGCTTAAGCCGTTTATCGCCCGCGCCGGGCTCACGCCCTATCATGTCGCCCGCAGGCGCGGAGAGCTGAAGTACATTCTGCTGACCGAAAGCCGGCTCGACGGCGGTATGATGCTGCGCTTTGTCCTGCGCTCGGAGACCAAGCTTACCCAGCTGCGCGCCGCGCTGCCGGCGCTGCAGGCGTTGCTGCCGCAGTTGAAAGTCATTACCGCCAATATTCAGCCGGTGCATATGGCCATCATGGAGGGGCCGCAGGAAATTTTCCTTACCGACCAGCAGGCGCTGGCGGAAAATTTCAACGGCGTACCGCTGTGGATCCGCCCGCAGAGCTTCTTTCAGACTAACCCGACGGTAGCCATCCAGCTGTATGCCACCGCTCGCGACTGGGTGCGCCAGCTGCCGGTCAACCATATGTGGGATCTGTTCTGCGGCGTCGGCGGCTTTGGTCTGCACTGCGCTTCGCCTGAGATGCGCCTGACCGGGATCGAAATCGCCCCGGAAGCCATCGCCTGCGCGAAGCAGTCGGCGGCAGAGCTCGGCCTGCATAACCTGCATTTCCAGGCGCTTGATTCCACGCAGTTTGCCACCGGCGAAGGCGAGATCCCGGATCTGGTGCTGGTGAATCCGCCGCGTCGCGGCATCGGCGACGAGCTATGCGCGTATTTAAGCCGTATGGCGCCGGAGTTTATTATCTATTCCAGCTGCAACGCCCGAACGATGGCGAAAGATATCGCTCGCCTGAGCGGTTATCGTATTGAGCGCGTCCAGCTGTTCGATATGTTCCCCCACACCGCCCATTATGAGGTGTTGACCCTGCTGGTTCGCGAAGTATAAACAAAATGTGAACTCTTCAGGCGGTGAAGATCGGGTAAGCTTGGCTAATCAGAACGTAAGAATAGCGGAGTGCTGCCGGTGGCAAAAAAAATCCTGTTGGTTGAAGATGATGAAGATATCGCCGCGCTGCTGCGCCTGAATCTGCTGGATGAGGGTTATCAGATTGTCCACGTGGCGGACGGGGCGCAGGCCCTGAGTTTGCTGGAAAAAGAGCTTTGGGATGCGGTGATCCTCGACCTGATGCTGCCGGGCGTCGACGGTCTGGAAATTTGTCGCCGCATTCGTCAGCAAACCCGCTATCTGCCGGTGATTATTATCAGCGCCCGCGCCAGCGAAACCCAACGGGTGCAGGGGCTGGAGATGGGAGCGGATGATTACCTGGCCAAACCGTTTTCGATTCTCGAACTGACCGCCCGGGTTAAGGCGGTGTTCCGTCGTCAGGAGGCGATGGGGCAAAATCTGCTGATGGATGCCGGGCGTATTGCCAGCCATGGTTTAAGCATTGACCCCTTATCGCGCGACGTTAAGCTGCGCGGCGAGACGGTGGATCTGACGCCGCGCGAGTTCGACCTGCTCTACTACTTTGCCCGCCATCCGGGGGAGGTCTTTTCCCGCCTTGAGCTGCTCGATCGGGTGTGGGGCTATCAGCACGACGGCTATGAGCATACGGTCAATACCCATATCAACCGCCTGCGCACCAAAATTGAGCGCGACCCGGCGGAGCCGGACATCATTCTGACCGTCTGGGGAAAAGGCTATAAGTTTGCCGTGGAGCGCAAAGAGGCGCAGCCATGATCCGCCGTCTCAGCCTCAGCCAGCGCCTGGCGCTGGTGTTTACCTCACTGCTGCTGCTCTGCGCCATAGCCGTTTGCCTGATCCAGCTGTACAGCAGCGCGCAGTACGGTAATGTGATGGTCCAGCGTCTCTCCGCCGGGCTGGCGCAGCAGATCGCCGCCCGCGAGCCGCTGCTGGACGCTCAGGGGCAGGTTGACCGCCAGATGCTGAAACCGCTTTTTGACCGGCTGATGACCTTTAATCCCAGCGTGGAGCTGTATCTGCTTTCGCCCGACGGCGAGCTGCTGGCCGACGCCGCGCCGCCGGGGCATATTAAGCGCCAGCGCATCGATCTGGCGCCGGTGCAAACGTTCCTGTCCGGCGGCGCCTGGCCGGTGTACGGCGACGATCCGCGCAGCCTTGATAAGCAAAAGGTGTTTAGCGTGGCGCCGCTGCGCCAGGACGGCCAGCTGCGCGGCTATCTCTACATTATCCTGCAAGGCGAAACCTTTAATGAGCTGGCGGCGAGCGCCTGGCAGAAAACCTTGTGGAGCCTGCTGCTGTGGACTCTGCTGCTGGTGGCCGGTCTCGGCGGGCTGGCGGGCTGGCTGGCCTGGTTCTGGGTAACGCGCCCGGTGCGTCAGCTCACCGCGCTGGTGGCAACCGACAGCCAGGACAGTATTCATGCGATCAAGGCGCTGGCGGCGCAAACCCCGGAGGCAAACCCCGGAAATGAAGTGGCCGTGCTGCACAATCGCTTTATTGAGCTGGCTCGCCAGATTGCCAGCCAGTGGGACCGTCTGGCCGATAGCGATCGTCAGCGGCGGGAATTTGTCGCCAACATCTCCCACGATTTACGCACGCCGCTTACCTCTTTGCTGGGATATCTGGAAACGTTAAGCCTGAAGGCCGATCGCCTGACGATGGAGGAGAACAAGCAGTATCTGAATATCGCCCTGCGCCAGGGCAACAAAGTCCGCCATCTGTCTCAGCAGCTGTTTGAGCTGGCTCGCCTGGAGCACGGCGGGATTAAGCCGCAGCCGGAAACATTTGTGTTGGCCGAGCTGGTACAGGATGTGGCGCAAAAATTCGACCTGCCAATCGCGACGCGCAATATCGGTCTACGGCTGGAGCTGGCCACCGGGTTACCGCCGATAACCGCGGATCTCTCGATGATTGAGCGGGTGCTGACTAATCTGCTCGATAACGCCATTCGTCATACCCCGGAAGGCGGGCTTATCCGTCTGGCGGCGCGTCGCTCGGGACCGGAGTTTATCGTCGAGGTGGCCGACAGCGGGCCGGGCATTGGCAGCGAGCTGCGGGCAACGCTGTTCGAGCGGCCTTCGGTGCTGGCGCCTGGCGCGCAAAGCGCATCACGAGGGGGACTGGGGTTGATGATTGTGCGACGGATGCTGCAGCTGCACGGTGGCGACATTCGCCTGCTTGACGCGCCGGCAGGGGCCTGTTTCCAGTTTACCCTGCCGGTGTAAGGTTGCGGATTAGCCGATCGGGCTACCGGTTTACCGCCGTCTGCTAATCGGTCGCCCGGGTAAGGCGTTTACGCCGCAACCCGGGGACTGCGCCGGGATTGAGGCTTTGTTGCGGCTGTTTCCCGGGCCGCGCTGCGCTTGCCCGGGCTACGGGGCCACGGCTGTCTGCGGGCCGGTAGCCCGGACAGGCGCGTCAAGCGCCGCCTCCGGGAAATGCTTACTCCGGGAACCACTGCTTGCTGATTTTATCGTAGGTACCGTCAGCTTTAATCGCCTTCAGCGCGGCGTTCAGTTTTTCCAGCAGCGCTTTGTTATCCGGGCGTACCGCAATGCCGAGGCCGGTGCCGAAGTACTGCGCGTCGGTCACTTTCGGCGTCGCCGCGCCCAGCTGCGGGTTGGTTTTCAGCCACTCGTTGACCACGGCGGTATCGCCAAACACCCCGTCAATACGGCCATTTTTCAGGTCGATAAACGCATTCTGGTAGCTATCGTAAGCCACGGTTTTCACCTCAGGATGTTTATCCTGCAGGTATTTCTGGTGCGTGGTGCCGTTTTCCATCCCGATGCGTTTGCCTTTCAGATCGTCAAAAGAGTGGAAGGCATCTTTCTTCGAGATAACCAGCGCGGAGTTAGCGTAGTACGGGTCGGTGAACGCCACCTGCTTGCTGCGCTCCGGGGTAATATCCATGCCGGAAATGACCGCATCATATTTCTTGAATTTGAGCGCCGGGATCAGGCTGTCGAAAGCATGGTTGGTAAAAGTACACTCGGCCTGCATCTGTTTGCACAGCGCGTTCGCCAGGTCGATGTCGAAACCGGCGATTTGGTTATTGGCGTCCATGGATTCAAACGGTGGGTAAGTTGCAGAAACGCCAAAGCTGATTTTTTCTGCGGCAGCGGCGCCAAAGGCGAAAGAGCTAAGCAGTGCGGCCAGAACTAACTTTTTCATTGTGGAACTCCCGTCGGTCAATCTTATGATGTTGTGCCGTGTTTGCGGCTGGGTCTAACAATGCCACCAAATGAATTTATATTCAATAAAGATGGATAGTTATTTTTATTAGGTTAAAAAAAGACGGATAATTCAGTGAAGTTATCCGTCTTGGTCTGGCTAGTTATGCGATTTTAATTCCGTCGCTCAAACGCCAGCGCTTTATGTTCAATCAGGCGCATCAGCAGCGTCAGCAGGCCGTTGACCACCAGGTAGACAATACCGGCGGCGCCGAACACCATCACGTCATAGGTGCGGCCATAGAGCAGCTGGCTGTGACCCATCACTTCCATCAGGGTAATGGTGTAGGCCAGAGACGTACTCTTGAACACCAGCACCACTTCGTTGGAGTAGGAGGAGAGGGCGCGTTTAAAGGCGTACGGCAGCAGGATCGCCAGGGTATCTTTCTTGCTCATCCCCAGCGCGCCGCAGGATTGCCACTGGCCGTCCGGGATGGCGCGAATGGCGCCATGAAACAGCTGCGTGGTATAGGCGGCGCTATTAAGAGAAAGGGCGATCAGCGCGCAGAGCCAGGGCTCGGAAATCAGATGCCAGAGTACCGGATACTCCTGCAGCGACGGGAACTGTCCCGGGCCGTAGTAAATCAGGAAGATCTGCACCAGCAGCGGCGTGCCGGTAAACAGCGTGATATAGCCGCGCACGATCCACACCAGCACCGGCGTTTTTAGCGTCAGGATAATGGTAAAGATCAGCGACAGAATCAGCGCCACGACGATAGAGGCCGCCGTCAGCGTCAGGCTGGTATGCAGCCCTTTTAGCAGTTCAGGTAAGTAATCAAGCATCAGCCCGGTCTCCGTTCGAAGCGCGTCGCACGCTGGTCAATACGTTTCAGGATGTACTGACTCAACAGGGTGATGACCAGATAGATTGCCGCCGCGATGATGTACCAGTTAAACGGCTCCTGGGTACGAGTGGCGATGCTTTTGGTTTGCAGCATCAGGTCGTTGACGCTGATCAGGCTCACCAGCGCGGTATCCTTCAGCAGCACCAGCCACTGGTTACCGAGACCCGGCAGCGCGTGACGCCACATTTGCGGCATCACTAAGCGAAAGAAAATAGCGGCTTTCGATAGTCCCAGCGCCTGGCCGGATTCCCATTGCCCTTGCGGAACGGCCTTTAGCGCTCCGCGCAGGGTCTGCGATGCGTAAGCGGCATACAGCAGAGAAAGCGCGATAGCTCCGCAGAGGAACGGGCTGACGTCGAAGTTTTCAATCTGCATCTGTACCGGGATCTGCACAAAGCCGAGATTGATCGTAAAGCCGTCAGAGAGGGTCAGCAGCAGCTGTGAGGAACCAAAATAGATAAACAGAACCACCAGAATTTCCGGTAGTCCGCGTAAAAGGGTGACAATGCCGGTTGCGAGCCAGGCGATCGGACGCAGCTTCACCGACTCGAGGACGGCAAACAGCATCGCCAGCACCAGGCCGATGATCAGGGCGCAAACGGCAAGGCCGACGGTCATCCCGGCGGCGCTTGCTAATGGAAAAAATTCGTTCATTCAGCGTTACTTCTGGAACCATTTGTTATAGATAGACTGGTAAGTCCCATCGCTTTTTACTTTTTCCAGCGCAGCGTTAAATTTCTGCTGCAGTTCGGTATTGCCCTGACGTAGCGCAATGCCGAGACCGGTGCCGAAATAGTCTTTATCGGTAACCTTGTCGCCCACCGCGGCCAGCTTCGGATTGCTCTTCAGCCATTCGGTCACTACGGCGGTATCGCCGAATACCGCATCAATACGGCCGTTCTGCAGGTCCAGCTTCGCATTCTGGTAGCTGTCGTAAGGAACGGTAGTGATTTCCGGGTGTTTGTCGGTGATGAATTTCTGGTGAGTGGTGCCGTTCTGCACGCCGACTTTTTTGCCTTTCAGGGCATCAATGCTGGTGAATTTACCCTGCTGGCCGACGAACAGCGCGGAATTCTCATAGTACGGGGTGGTGAACAGCACCTGCTTTTCACGCTCAGGAGTGATGTCCATCCCGGCCATGACCGCGTCGAAACGACGGAACTTCAGGCTGGGGATCAGGCTATCGAAGGCCTGGTTGGTAAAGGTGCAGGTCGCATCAATCTCTTTACACAGGGCGTTCGCCAGATCGACGTCAAAGCCGACAATTTTGTTATTGGCATCGATCGATTCAAATGGAGGGTAGGAGGCCTCGGTGGCGAAACGAATGGTCTGGGCTGCGGTAGCGGAGAGGCTCATGCCCGCAAGAAGAGCGGCAATCAGTACTTTTTTCATCGTCATTTCCCCGAAAACATCAATGTGAAAGATAGTTTTTAAACGCGTCGGTCTGCGGATGCGCGAAGCAGCCGGCATCACCTTGTTCAACGATATGGCCATTTTCCATATAGACCACGCGGCTGGCTGTTTTGCGCGCCACTTCCACTTCGTGGGTGACGATAACCTGCGTAATGCCGGTTTCAGCCAGTTCGCGGATAATACTGACGATCTGGGCAGTGATTTCTGGATCGAGCGCCGCCGTGGGTTCATCAAAGAGCAGAACCTGCGGTTCCATCATCAGGGCGCGGGCAATGGCCACGCGCTGCTGCTGGCCGCCGGAAAGATGCAGCGGGTAGCGATCGCTATAGGGTTTCAGGCGCAGACGTTCGAGCAGCTTTTCCGCGCGGTCTAACGCCCGATCTTTGCTTAAACCGAGTACGCGGCAGGGGGCTTCAATCAGATTTTGCTGCACGGTCAGATGCGGCCACAGATTATACTGTTGGAAAACCATACCCACGTTCTGGCGCAGCTCGCGAATGGCTTTGTCAGAAGGCGCTTTGGTAAAGTCGAAATGGTTTCCGGCGATATGCAACGTACCGGAACGCGGCATCTCCAGCAGATTGAGGACGCGCAGCAGCGAGCTTTTACCGGCACCGCTTGGGCCGAGCAGCACCAGCGTTTCCCCCTGCGGGCAATCCAGCGTGATGTCGAACAGCGCCTGGTGCGCGCCGTAGAAGCAATTAATGCCGTTTAATTTAATGCTCATCTGGGCAGTCTGATACAAATAGCAATTGAGGCCGCAAATAGTACCTTTGGCAGAATAGTTATGCAATATTTATGCGTTAAAAGTTAAATGTAAACCATGTTTACATTTAAAGTTAGCACAAAATATGGCTTCGTGAAGGCGGGAGAAGTCAATGTCGGCATTACCAGCGGAAATGCCGACATTTTACCGGGGTTATTTCATTCGGCCTGAGCGGCCTGGCGCCCGGATTAGCGTTTTTCGAGACTCTGACGCAGGGTGCCCGCCGGCGCATGGGCGTTGTTGCCGAGATAACGCACGTCATCCACGGCCCAGCACTGGCCTTCCTGAATCATCAGTACTTCGTCCTTCCAGCTTTGGGTGCCCTGTTTCAGCTCCACGCGCAGCGGAATATTGCGCGCGTCGCGATTAGGAATGGTCGAGGCGCTGGCGACATCGGCGCTGTCGGCTGGCGTTGTGCTGCTGGAGAACAGGTTTGACTGCAGCAGGGCGTTGTTAGACGGGTCCTGACGCGCGTCGTTCAGCAGTTTTGCCAGACCGTCGCTCAGGTACGGACGCAGCGCCGTTAAATCGCTGTTGCGGTGCTGCACCTGATAGTCATAAAACTTCTGCGCCACGTCATCCGGGCCGCCTTCGATGCAGGGGCCGCTGCGGGTGCCGTTATCTTTGTAGGCAGGCGTGACGGTTGTACAGGCGCTGAGCGCCAGCGCGCAGGGGAGGACTAATGCAAGAACTTTGTAGCGCATGATGATTTCCTTATGAGCTCACTACGTTAGAATATCTGTTCAAGCATAGTGTATCAGATAGGGATTGTGCTTGACCCTTAGAGCTAACGCATTGAACGCTATAGAAGGAGTTTGAACATGCAATTTTCAACTACGCCAACCCTCGAAGGTCAGCCCATCATCGAATACTGCGGCGTCGTCACCGGGGAAGCGATTCTCGGCGCTAACGTATTCCGCGATTTTTTCGCCAGCATCCGCGATATCGTCGGCGGTCGTTCCGGCGCCTATGAAAAAGAGCTGCGTAAAGCCCGGGAAATCGCCTTTGAAGAGCTAAGCGAACAGGCCAAAGCGCTGGGCGCCAACGCGGTTGTCGGCATTGATATTGATTATGAAACCGTCGGTAAAGATAGCAGCATGCTGATGGTCAGCGTCAGCGGCACCGCGGTGAAGACCCGGCGATGAGAATGTGCCGGGCAGGCGTCCTGCTGACGCTGCTGCTGGCGGGCTGCGCTACGGAAAAGGGCATTATCGATCGCGACGGCTATCAGCTGGATACGCGCCACCCGGCGCAGGCGGCTTATCCGCGCATCAAAGTGCTGGTGATCCACTACACCGCCGATGATTTCGACGTTTCGCTGGCGACGCTGACGGATAACCAGGTGAGCTCTCACTACCTGATTCCGGAGATACCGCCGCTGCACGGAGGCAAACCGCGGATCTGGCAGCTGGTGCCGGAAGAGGATCTGGCCTGGCATGCGGGCGTCAGCTTCTGGCGCGGCAGCACGCGTATTAACGATACCTCGATTGGTATTGAGCTGGAGAATCGCGGCTGGCAAAAAACGGCCGGGGGCAAAAGCTTCACGCCGTTTAATCCGGCGCAAATTGACGCTCTGATCCCGTTGGCGAAAGACATTATCGCCCGCTACCATATCGCGCCGCAGAACGTGGTCGCGCATGCGGACATCGCCCCGCAGCGTAAAGACGATCCGGGGCCGCTGTTCCCGTGGCGCAGGCTGGCCGAACAGGGAATTGGCGCATGGCCGGATGCCCAGCGCGTGGCGTTTTATCTGCAGGGGCGCCCGTCATACGAGCCGGTCGACGCCGCAGAGCTGCTGGACGTGCTGTCTCGCTACGGCTATCAGGTGACGCCGGACATGACCCCTGCACAGCAGAAGCGGGTCATTATGGCTTTCCAGATGCACTTCCGCCCCGAGCGCTGGGACGGGGTTGCCGATGCCCAAACCCTGGCGATAGCCGAAGCGCTGCTGGAAAAGTATGGGCGGGGTTAATAGTGCAGCTTACCGTGGTCCTTCAACCACGCGGCGGTACGGATAATGCCTTCATCCATCGTGACAACCGGCCGGTAGTCTAGCTCCTGCTGGGCGCGGGAGATATCCAGGGTGAAATCAAAGTTCAGCTTAGAGACGCCGTAGTGGGTAAAGGCGGGCTCTTTAGCTGACTTATTGCCAAAGCGCTCCATGCTGCGGGCAATAATATCCAGCATCGGGTAAGGGACCGAACGGATGCGGCACTTTATTCCCAGCTCATCGATGAGTTTCTGTACGATGCTGTGCAGGGTTTGCGGTTCGCCGTTAGTGATGTTGTACGCCCGGGCCGAGGGCAAGAGGTCGCACTGGGGCTGGCTGGCGAGCCACATCGCGTGTACCGCGTTTTCATAGTAGGTCATATCCACCAGCGCGCTGCCGCCGCGCGGCAACAGAACGCTACCGTAGTGCTGCATCATTTGCGCCAGCCGCGGGATAAACACTTTATCATGCGGGCCAAACAGGCTCTGCGGGCGCAGGATCGTAAAGCGGGTATTCGGGTTGGCCTGCGCCAGAAGATGGATCACCTCTTCGCTTGCCGCTTTGCTGCGGGCGAATTCGTTGGCGAAACGCTGCGGGCGAAAATCTTCCTTAACATCGCGATGATGGTGATAATCAAAATAGAGCGACGGCGAAGAGATGTGCACGAAGTTGCGCACGCCCCAGGCTACCGACCACTCGCCGAGACGGCGAGTCGCGCGGACGTTAGCTAAATCGAAGGCCTGCTGGGTGCCCCACGGCGAGGTAAAGCTGGAACAGTGCCACAGGGTATCGATACCGGCGAGCATCACTTTGGCCTGCGAAGAGACCAGCTCGGTTAAGTCCGCAGGGACGAACTCTGCGCCCATTTTGCTCAGAAGCTTGCCCATCGCTTCGTTGCGCCCGGTCGCTCTGACGCTAATGCCCCTGTTACGCAGATATTCCACCGCGTTGCGGCCCAATCCGCTGGTCGCACCGGTAACCAGTACCTTCATATCGATCCACTGTTAAACAAAAGAATTTCGTGCGCATTTTTCCGTGATTCTGACTACGATGCAATGAGAATCATGAAAGAATTCTATACGTATACTCTATTTGATGGTGATTTGCTCCGCCAGGTGGGCGATGCGTCGCGCCATACCGCGAAAAATAAACAGATGCGCCGGGATCATCAGTAGCCAGTAGAAGAGCCCCGGCATACCGTGCGGGTGCCACCAGGCGCGCACGTCCAGCTCGCGATGATCGCCTTTATCGCGCAGGGTAAAGCTCAGGCGGCCAAGGCCGGGCGCTTTCATGCCGAATAACAGCGTCAGCTGCTTTTCCGGCTCGACGATAATGACCTTCCAGCTGTCCACCGCGTCGCCGGTTTGCAGATACGCTCTTTCCGGACGCCCCTTTGCCAGCCGATGGCCGACCAGCAGGTCCATCGCCCCGCGCGTTTTCCACAGCACGTTACCGAAGAAATAGCCCTCTTTGCCGCCGATTTGGTTGATCACCTCCCACAGCGCGCCGGAGCTGGCGGAAGTATTAACGGTACAGCCCGCCTGTTTCGGATAGTAGCCGTATTCGGGCCGCCAGCGGGCGAAGGCCTGCGCATCGTAGCCCCAGTCGCTGGAGTTCACTAGCTGCTCCTCTTCTTTAAGCGTGCGGCGCACCGCCTCATCAAACGCGATAAGCGGTTGAGGAATTAAGGCCCGCAGGGCGCGATCGTCGGCGATCAGATCGTGCTTTAGCCCCTGAATCAGGGCTTTGGCCGTGGTTGGCGGCACCGAGGTAATCACATTGAGAAACCACACTGAAATCCAGCGGGTAGGGAAAGGAACAGGAATCAGCGGGCGTCGTTTGCCGCTGACCGCCATAAAGCGGATAAACTGCTGCTGATAGCTTAACGTTTCCGGCCCGGCGGCTTCAAACACCCGATGCTCGCGGGACGGATGGTCAAGCAACCGCAGCAGATAGTAGAGCAAATTTTCCAGCGCAATCGGCGTAGTGCGCGAGCGTACCCAGCGCGGCGGCGTCAGCACCGGCAGGTTGTAAACCATATCGCGCATCACTTCGAAGGCGGCGGAACCGGCGCCGACGATAATGCCGGCGCGAACTTCCGCTACCGGGACGCCCGATTCGCGCAGCAGATCGCCGGTGATCTGGCGGGCGCGTAGATGATCGGATTGCTCCTGCTCCGCCACCTGTAAGGAACTGAGAAAGATGACTTCGTTCACCGGCGTCTCGCGCAGCGCGTCGCGAACGTTGAGCGCGACCTGCCGCTCGTGGCGGATAAAGTCGCCGCCTTCGCCCATCCCGTGCACCAGATAGTAAACGGTATCAGCCTGCGCCAGCAGGTCGGGTAGCGCTTCCGGCTGGTTTAAATCGAGCGAATAGCACTCGACGCCGGGGAGATGCTGTTTTTTAAGCCTGTCGATGTGGCGTGCCGCCGCCAGCACGGTGAAGCCCTGCTCGCTGAGTCTTTTCACCAGATGCTGGCCGATATAACCGCTGGCGCCAAGCACCAGAATTCGCTGCGACACACCGGACTCCTTAACGGTTTAAAAATGCCTGCCAGTGGCTCACTACTTCGGCGAGCTGCTGGCGGTTAACGTCAATATGCGTCACCAGGCGCACGATGGGCGAGGCGTTGATCAGCACCCCGCGTTCGCGCAGATACTCGCCCAGCGCGGTGGCGCGCGCTTCACCAACGCGAACAAACAGCATATTGGTATCGTGGCGCATCACGTCAGCGCCGACGGCGCGCAACTGCTCCGCCATCCACGCGGCGTTGTCATGATCCTCTTTTAAGCGCGCGACGTTGTTCTGCAAAGCATACAGGCCAGCCGCCGCCAGAATTCCCGCCTGACGCATTCCGCCGCCGACCATTTTCCGCCAGCGGATCGCGCGGCGAATATACTCTTCGCTCCCTACCAGCAGCGAGCCTACCGGCGCGCCAAGGCCTTTGGACAGGCAGATGGTGAAAGAATCGCAGTAGCGGATGATATCGCGCAGCTCGCAGCCGTAGTCCACGACGGCGTTAAAAATACGCGCGCCGTCCACGTGCAGTCCGAGGCCGCGCTGGCGCGTGAATTCCCAGGCTTCTTTCAGATATTCACGCGGCAGCACTTTGCCGTTATGGGTATTTTCCAGCGACAGCAGGCGGGTGGGCGCGAAATGAATATCGTCCGGTTTGATTTTGGCCGCGACTTTGTCCAACGGCAGGGTGCCGTCCGCTGCGGCGTCGATGGGCTGCGGTTGGATGCTGCCGAGTACCGCCGCGCCGCCGGCTTCATAGAGATAGTTATGCGCGCCCTGGCCGACGATATACTCTTCGCCGCGCTGGCAGTGGCTGAGCAGGGCGACCAGGTTGGCCTGGGTGCCGGTGGGCAAGAAGATCGCGGCTTCTTTGCCCGCCAGCTCGGCAGCAAAGCGCTGGAGTTCGTTAACGGTCGGGTCGTCGCCATAGACGTCATCCCCGACCGGGGCGGCCATCATAGCTTCCAGCATGGCGCGGCCCGGGCGGGTGACGGTATCACTGCGTAAATCTATCATGTCATATCCTTATACACTTCTTTCTTCGCGCTGCCTCTGCGTTGGCTACACCCTCAAAGCCCGGTCACATAGTTATCTATGCTCCCAGGGATGTTCGGGCTTGCCGCCTTGAGGCAACACGAAGGATTTTGTGTATGAATTGAAAAGGATATTTTTACCTTAGCCAGTTAGTTTTCGCCAGTTCAATAACCTCGTCGCCGCGGCCGCTGATAATCGCGCGCAGCATATAAAGGCTGAAACCTTTGGCCTGCTCCAGTTTGATTTGCGGCGGCATCGCCAGCTCTTCACTGGCGACGACCACATCCACCAGTACCGGGCCATCGGTAGCGAAAGCGGTTTGCAGCGCTTCATCAACCTCTGACGCGCGCTCAACGCGTATGCCCTTGATACCACACGCTTCGGCGATGCGGGCAAAGTTGGTGGCGTGCAGCTCGGTGCCGTCTGTCAGATAGCCCCCGGCCTTCATCTCCATCGCCACGAAACCCAGTACGCTGTTATTGAAGATAACGATTTTCACCGGCAGCTTCATTTGCGCCAGCGAGAGGAAATCCCCCATTAGCATGCTAAAGCCGCCGTCGCCGCACATTGCCACGACCTGGCGGTCGGGAGCCGTGGCTTTTGCGCCGATGGCCTGCGGCATGGCGTTAGCCATTGACCCATGGTTGAAGGAGCCGAGCAGGCGGCGCTTGCCGTTCATCTGCAGATAGCGCGCGGCCCAGACGGTCGGCGTACCCACGTCACAGGTAAAAATGGCGTCCTCGTCGGCAAAGTGGCTGATGCGCTGCGCCAGATACTGCGGATGAAGCGTTTTGTCGCTGGGCTTGGCCAGATCGTCGAGCCCCTTACGCGCGTCGCGATAGTGTTCCAGCGCTTTATCGAGGAATTTGCGGTCGGTTTTCTCTTCGAGAAGCGGCAGCAGCGCGTTGAGGGTGGATTTGATATCGCCGACCAGCGCCATGTCCACTTTACTGTGGGCGCCGATACTGCCGGGGTTGATATCGATCTGAATAATTTTCGCGTCCGTCGGGTAGAAGGCGCGATAGGGGAACTGGGTGCCGAGCAGTACCAGGGTGTCGGCGTTCATCATGGTGTGGAAGCCGGAGGAGAAGCCAATCAGCCCAGTCATCCCCACATCATAAGGGTTGTCGTATTCAACGTGCTCTTTGCCGCGCAGCGCATGAACGATAGGCGCTTTGAGCTTCGCGGCGAACGCCACCAGCTCTTTATGCGCTCCGGCGCAGCCGCTGCCGCACATCAGGGCGATGTTGCTGGAATAGCGCAGCAGCTGGGCCAGCTTCTTCAGCTCTTCTTCCGCCGGCGTCACCTGCGGCAGCGGCGCGTGGTACCAGTGGCTGCTGGCGCTTTCCGGCGCGGGTTTTAGCGCAACGTCGCCGGGGAGCACCACGACCGAGACGCCGCGGTTAATTACTGCTTTGCGCATGGCGATGGCCAGCACCTGCGGAATTTGTTCCGGGGATGAGACCAGTTCGCAGTAGTGGCTGCATTCGCGGAACAGCTCCTGAGGGTGCGTCTCCTGAAAATAGCCGCTGCCGATTTCACTGGAAGGAATATGGGCGGCGATAGCCAGCACCGGAACATGGTTGCGGTGACAGTCGAAAAGGCCGTTAATCAGGTGCAGGTTGCCCGGCCCGCAGGAACCGGCGCATACCGCCAGTTCGCCGGTAAGCTGGGCCTCCGCTCCGGCGGCGAAGGCGGCCACTTCTTCGTGGCGCGTGGGCATCCAATCGATGGTCCCCATGCGGTTCAGGCTGTCGCTTAAGCCGTTAAGAGAATCCCCGGTTACGCCCCAAATACGTTTAACGCCAGCCTGTTCAAGAGTTTTGGCAATGTATGCCGCCACGGTCTGTTTCATGGTTCTCCATCTCCTTTTTGTGATAACGCTTACAAGCTTAGATGATACTGCCAGTTACGCTCGCTTTAACCCCTCATTTTCGCTGGTTTTTTTCAGCAAAAACTCCGCATAATCTGTGCTCACATAAAGTGGTAAACAGGAATCATTTCAAATGGTTAAATCGCTGTTAAATGCTGTTAATAAACTGCTGTCTCATGACGATTTCGGCAAACTCTTGTTACGACTTGCCGTTGGCGGACTGATGCTGTTTCACGGATTGCACAAGCTATTTGATGGCGTAGGGGGAATCAGCAATATGCTGGTAGCAAAAGGATTGCCGGGTTTTATCGCTTATGGGGTATTAGTGGGTGAGGTGGTTGCGCCTTGCCTGCTGATCCTGGGAATTCTTACCCGTCCGGCGGCGCTGGTGCTGGCGTTTACGATGGTCGTCGCCTGGCTGATGGTCGGGACGGGCAAAACCTTCGCGCTGGATGCGGTCGGCGCGTGGGCGATTGAGAGCCTGGTCTATTTTTTCGTGGGTGCGCTGGCGGTCGCTTTTTTGGGGGCAGGGCGCTATGCCATCGCCGGCAATTCGGCCTGGCGGTAAAGATAGCCGGATGGCGCTGCGCCATCCGGCAGTTGCTGGTTAAGCCAGTACCAGATCGCCCCGCGGATGGCAGGAGCAGGCCAGCACGTAGCCTTCTGCGATTTCCGCATCGGTTAACGTCATGGTACTGCTGACGGTATACTCGCCGGAAACCACTTTCGTTTTGCAGCAGCCGCAGACGCCTGCGCGACAGGCGACGGTAACCGGCACTTTGTTACTTTCCAGCGCTTCGAGCAGCGTGGCGCCGACCGGCGCATAGAACGCTTTCGCCGGCTGCAGTTTGGTGAACTTCAGGCCGCTGGTAGCGGCGTCGGCTACCGGCGTAAAGAACTGCTCTTTGAAGAAGCGCGTCGCGCCCAGCGCTTTCACTTCCTGCTCAACCCACTCCATATACGGCGCCGGGCCGCAGGTCATGACGGTACGCGATGCCAGATCCGGCACGCTTTGCAGCAGTTCGGTCGTTAAACGTCCTGCCACGAAACCGTGGGCGGCGTGATTTTCCGCCACCAGCGTCACCGGATACTGACGCCATTCCTCAGCGAAAATGACATCCTGGGGAGAACGCACGTTAAAAATCACCTGAACATCAGCCTGCGGGCGATATTTCGCCAGCCAGCGGCGCATTGACATGATTGGCGTGACGCCGCATCCTGCGGCCAGCATCAGGAATTTATCGTCCGCTTTATCGTCACAGGTGAAATCACCCATCGCGTCGGACAGCCAGATATAGTCGCCGCGCTTCACGTCGCGGGTGAGCCACTGCGAACCCGCGCCCTCGTCAATACGGCGTACGGTCAGCGTAAGATATTCGCTAACGCCCGGCGTCGAGGAGAGGCTGTAGGCACGCAGCGTCTCCGGCGAATTGCGTACGCTGACCAGCGTGTACTGCCCGGCACGATACGGATAATAGTCGTGGCAGAGCAACGAAATTGTCCACACATCCGGCGTTTCCTGATGGATGTGGTGAACCTGCATCCGCCACGGGCACTGATGGGTTGGCAAAGTCATACTTTTACTCCTTACGCGCTCAGCAGTTGCTTCATGTCTTCTTCTACGGTGGTCACCGAACGCAGACCGAATTTCTCATTAAGCACGGCCAGCAGATCCGGCGTGAAGAAGCCCGGCGCCGTCGGGCCGGTGACGATGTTTTTCACGCCCAGCGACAGCAGGGTCAGCAGAATAACAATCGCTTTCTGTTCAAACCATGAGAGCACCAGAGACAGCGGCAGGTCGTTCACGCCACAACCCAGTTTTTCCGCCAGGGTGACCGCCAGGATGATGGCAGAGTAAGCGTCGTTACACTGACCGGCATCGACCAGACGCGGTAGACCTTCGATATCGCCGAATTCGAGTTTGTTGAAACGGTACTTACCGCAGGCCAGGGTCAGAATCAGGCAGTCGTCCGGTACGCTGGTGGCGAAATCGGTGAAGTAGTTACGTTCGCCGCGCGCCCCGTCGCAGCCGCCCACCAGGAAGATATGGCGCAGCTTTTCACGGCTCACCAGGTCGATCAGCGTATCCGCCGCGCCCAGCAGGGTCTGACGACCGAAACCAACGGTGATCAGGTGCGGGATTTCGCTGTACGGGAAGCCCGCCATCTGCTGCGCCTGGGCGATAACCGGGGCGAAATCTTCGCCTTCCAGATGATTCACGCCCGGCCAGCCGACGATGCTGCGGGTCCAGATACGATCGTCATAGGCGCCGACGGTTGGGTCGATGATGCAGTTTGAGGTCATGACAATCGGGCCAGGGAAGCGAGCAAACTCGACCTGCTGGTTTTGCCAGCCGCTGCCGTAGTTACCGATCAAATGTTTGAATTTACGCAGCTCCGGGTAACCGTGCGCCGGCAGCATTTCACCGTGGGTGTAGACGTTGACGCCGGTGCCTTCGGTCTGCTCCAGCAGGTTGTACAGATCTTTCAGGTCATGACCAGAAATCAGGATACATTTGCCTTCGGTCGCTTTGACGTTGACCTGCGTCGGGGTGGGATGACCATATTTGCTGGTCTCGCCGGCGTCCAGAATGCTCATCACCTTAAAGTTCATCTGGCCGATTTCCATTGAACATTCCAGCAGCGCGTTCATATCGGCAGGCCAGGTACCGAGCCACGCCATGATTTTGTGGTACTGGGCGTAGATGGCGTTGTCGTACTGACCGAGAACGTGGGCGTGTTCCATGTAGGCCGCCGCGCCTTTCAGGCCGTACAGGCACAGCAGGCGCAGGCCGAGAATATTCTCGCCGATGGCCGCTTTGTCTTTGTTCGGGGTGAATTCCGCCGCCTGACGCTGCAGGTCGCCGAGATCGTCACTCACTAACTGCAGATCGGCCATCGGGTTATCAACCGTCGCATGAGCGTCGATATTCAGGCACCGGGCTTTCAGCGCTTCGCGCAGGGTGATGGCCTCGCGGGCGTAGCCAACGATACGCGGGGAGTCGAAGTTAACGTTGGTCAGCGTGGAAAAAAAAGCGCGCGGCGCGAAGCTATCGATGTCATGGTCGATGATGCCGTATTCGCGGGCTTTAAGCGCCCATGCGGAGAGGCCCTGCAGAGAAGCAATCAACAGATCCTGCAGATCGGACGTTTCGGCCGTTTTCCCGCACATACCCTGCGCGTAAGAGCAGCCGTTCCCTGCCGGGGTACGGATGGTTTGTTCACATTGCACACAAAACATGGTCACACCTTTTTTAAAGTTATATTTAATATACATGTTTAAGGTTATGCCCGAGCGCGTGAAGATAAAAGGTATTTCTCGTACAACTTACAGGGAGATTGATTTAGCGCAAAATTGGCGGCAGGGAACTACCGCCAGAGAGGTATTAAGCGGAGAAAAAAGCCATCAAGATGGGCACCAGCAGGCTCAGAATGAAGCCATGCACGATGGCCGCCGGGACGATCTCCACCCCGCCTGAGCGTTGTAGTACCGGCAGCGTAAAGTCCATTGATGTCGCGCCGCAAAGGCCTAACGCCGTTGAACGGCTGCGGCGCACCAGCCCGGGGATAAGCATAATCGCCAGCAGTTCACGGGCAAGATCGTTAAAGAATGCCGCGCTGCCAATCACCGGGCCATAGGATTCGGTCAGCAGGATCCCGGAGAGCGAATACCAGCCAAAACCGGAGGCCATGGCCAGCCCGGTTTTTAGCGGCAGGTCGAGAATAAAGGCATTGATGACGCCGCCCAGCAATGAACTGACCATCACCACCACCGCGACAATCATGCCGCGACGATTAAGAACGATTTGCCGCAGCGTCATGCCATTATTACGCAGCTGAATACCGATGAGGAACAAAAGGAAAATCAGCGTATATTCGCTGGCCTCGGTGGCGTGTTGTAAAAAAGAGAGACCGCTCAGACCAATCAGGAAGCCAATAAGCACCACGCCGCATAGCTGAAGGGATTCCAGCGCCATTGCCAGACGCGAGGGTAATTTTTCCTGACGATGATGATTTTGCCAGGGCATTTTCTGTTCAAGCCACATCAGGGCGGCAATATTGCACAGCATAATAATAACGACGCTGACCGCCGCATAATGAAGGATCGCCAGAAGATTGCTGGCCAGATTATCCAGGAAGGCCAGGCTAATACCCATAAAGAAGAGAATAACGTAGACGATCCAGCTCAGAAATCGCGTAATGAGTTTAAGGGCTGATGGCCGATGAAGAGGAATAAGATAGCCTATGACCAACGGCAGCAGAATGATTAATAGTCCCGAAAACATGAACGACACGATCCTTGCAGAGTGAAAATAGCGTCACTGACACTACCCAAATCGCCGGACTGAGTAAAGTAGTCGGAAAAAAGAAAGGCCCGGCAGTACCGGGCCTCAAGAGAATCGTGGGAGCTTAGCTGCGTTTTTCCAGCAGGGTGCGGTAGAGCACGCCGCCGAGAATGCCGCCGATAATCGGCATTACCCAGAATAGCCACAGCTGCTGCAGCGCCCAGCCGCCCTGGAAAATCGCTACCGCGGTGCTACGCGCCGGGTTTACCGACGTGTTGGTGACCGGAATGCTGATCAGGTGAATAAGCGTCAGCGCCAGACCAATGGCGATAGGGGCGAAGCCGGCAGGGGCGTTTTTATCCGTGGCGCCGTGAATAACCAGCAGGAAGCCGCAGGTCAGGACAATCTCAATCACAATGGCGGAAAGCATGGAGAAGCCGCCCGGAGAGTGTTCGCCATAACCGTTCGAAGCGAACCCGCTAGCGGCGGCGTCGAAGCCCGCTTTACCGCTGGCGACAACATACAGAATAGCGGCGGCGATAATACCGCCGACAACCTGGGCGATAATATAACCAATTACCTCTTTGGCCGGGAAACGACCGCCGGCCCATAAACCTAAAGTCACCGCTGGGTTAAAATGCCCGCCGGAAATATGACCAACGGCATAGGCCATGGTTAATACGGTTAAACCGAAAGCCAGCGCGACGCCGGCAAAACCAATTCCCAGTTCCGGGAACGCTGCAGCCAGAACGGCGCTGCCGCAACCACCGAATACCAGCCAGAATGTACCAAAGCATTCTGCTGCTAATTTTCTAAACATAACCACCTCAATAAAAACGTAAACGCGCACGAGTTTTCGTGCCGGCCTTTATTTTCGCCACAAAGAATGACGACTAGAATAAAGCGACGCTATTCTATGGACGATCGCTACTCCGGGACCAGTTAAATAAATTGATGTAATTTGATTTAGAACAATGTGCTGGGATTCCTTTTTTCATGGGAATTTTTAAAAGTGTAGAACAAAAATGATTAAAAAAACGACTTTTGATGATGAATGCGTTTCTCAATTAAGTGAAATACCGCGCATCACATTCCGCCTCTTCACCCTATAGCGATTCATAATACGCCCGGAGTGTCATGTTGATGCTCACCTCGCTATACTGCTGATAACTGAAGGAGATAGTCGCCACCGAGCGGAGGGCATATGCATCTTGAGCGCGTCGAAATAGTCGGTTTTCGCGGCATTAACCGTTTATCGTTGATGCTTGAGCAAAATAACGTGCTGATTGGCGAAAATGCCTGGGGTAAATCCAGCCTGCTGGATGCCCTGACGCTACTCCTGTCCCCGGAGTTTGACCTTTATCATTTTGTTCGGGAAGATTTTTGGTTTCCGCCCGGCGATATTCAGGGGCGCGAGCATCATCTGCATATCATTTTGACCTTCCGTGAGAATGAACCCGGCCGCCATCGAGTGCGACGCTATCGCCCTCTCAGTAACTGCTGGGTGCCCTGCGACGACGGCTATCAGCGCGTTTTCTATCGCCTCGAGGGGGAGCTTGCCGATGACGACAGCGTAATGACCCTGCGTAGTTTTATTAACGGTGAAGGGGAAGCGCTGGAGCTTGACGATATTGATGAACTCGCCCGTCACCTGGTGCGGCTGATGCCGGTTCTGCGGCTGCGCGACGCCCGCTTTATGCGACGGATCCACAACGGCACCGTTCCGCATTCGCCGCAGATCGAAATTACCGCGCGCCAGCTTGATTTCCTCTCTCGTGAACTGGTGCATCATCCGCAAAATTTAACCGATGGGCAGATCCGCCAGGGACTGTCGGCCATGGTGCAATTGCTGGAGCACTATTTTGCCGAGCAGAGCAGCGCGCAGTCGCGTCATCGCCTGATGCGCCGTCATTCACATGATGAACAGCGCAGTTGGCGCTACCTGGACATCATTAACAGGATGATCGACAAGCCCGGCGGGCGCAGCCATCGGGTGATTTTATTGGGACTGTTTTCTACGCTGCTGCAGGCGAAAGGCACGGTGAGACTCGATCGCGATGCGCGGCCGCTCTTGTTGATTGAGGACCCGGAAACCCGGCTGCATCCGATTATGCTGTCCGTAGCCTGGCATTTACTTAATTTACTGCCGCTACAGCGGGTGACGACGACGAACTCCGGCGAACTGCTGTCATTAACGCCCGTCGAGCACGTCTGCCGACTGGTGCGTGAATCATCACGGGTATCCGCCTGGCGGCTGGGGCCCGGCGGGATGAATGCCGAAGACAGCCGGCGCATCGCTTTTCATATTCGCTTTAACCGCGCTTCATCGCTGTTTGCCCGCTGCTGGCTACTGGTCGAAGGGGAGACCGAAACCTGGGTTATCAACGAGCTGGCGCGCCAGTGCGGCCACCACTTTGATGCGGAAGGGGTGAAGGTGATTGAGTTTGCCCAGTCGGGATTAAAACCGCTTATCAAATTCGCCCGGCGAATGGGGATTGAATGGCACGTGCTGGTGGACGGCGATGAGGCCGGGAAGAAATATGCCGCCACCGTTCGCGGGCTATTGAATGACGACAAAATGCTTGAACGCGACCATCTCACCGCGCTACCGGCGATGGATATGGAGCATTTTATGTATCGCCAGGGCTTCGACGATGTTTATCATCGGGTGGCCCAGCTGCCGATAAATATTCCCATGAATATGCGGCGGGTGATCACCAAAGCGATCCACCGTTCGTCAAAACCGGACCTGGCGATTGAAGTGGCGATGGAGGCCGGGCGTCGCGGGGTTGACGCCATTCCTGCGCTGTTGAAAAAAATGTTCTCCCGCGTGCTATGGCTGGCGCGCGGGCGGGCGGATTAGCGCCGACCGCCGTTTATCTCTCTGCCGGGAACTCTCCCGGCACGCCTTTATCCGCACGACCTTCAACTTCGGTTAAACAAAAATTAAGCGCAGCTAAAAATGCGCGTTATTCTATTGCCGCATTTAGATAGAATTGTCGCGGGTTCTGCGGGTTAAAACATCAGGAATTTTTATGAAATTAAATGGAAAGCGCAGGAAAGTATGGTGGCTGCTGGCGATTGTCGTACTGGCCCTCGCCGTCTGGGGATGGCGAATTCTGAATGCGCCTCTGCCGCAGTATCAGACGCTGGTGGTACGCAAAGGAGACCTGCAGCAGAGCGTGCTGGCGACCGGAAAGCTGGATGCGTTAAAAAAAGTTGACGTCGGGGCGCAGGTGAGCGGACAGCTAAAAACGCTGCGCGTTGAGATTGGCGACAAAGTGAAAAAAGATCAGCTGCTGGGGGTTATCGATCCCGAGCAGGCGGAAAACCAGATTAAAGAAGTTGAAGCGACGCTGATGGAGCTGCGGGCGCAGCTCAATCAGGCGCGTGCGGAACGTAAACTGTCCGCGACGACGTTGGCCCGCCAGCAGCAGCTGGCGCAGCGCCAGTTGGTCTCTCGCCAGGACCTCGATACCGCCGCGACCGACTTAGCGGTCAAAGAGGCGCAAATCGGTACGATTGAAGCGCAGGTCAAACGTAATCAGGCTACCCTGGATACGGCCAAAACCAACCTCGACTACACCAAAATTCTGGCGCCGATGTCCGGGGAAGTGACGCAAATCACTACCCTGCAGGGGCAGACGGTGATCGCCGCCCAGCAGGCGCCGAATATTTTAACCCTGGCCGATCTCAGCACCATGCTGGTGAAGGCGCAGGTCTCGGAAGCGGACGTGATTCATCTGAAGCCGGGGCAAAAAGCCTGGTTTACCGTGCTGGGCGATCCGCTGACGCGCTATGAAGGAACATTGAAGGATATCCTGCCGACACCCGAAAAGGTCAATGACGCGATTTTCTACTACGCCCGTTTTGAAGTGCCGAACCCGCAGGGGATCCTGCGTCTGGAGATGACCGCTCAGGTGCATATCCAGCTTTCTGAAGTAAAAAACGTCATCACCCTCCCGCTGAGCGCGCTGGGTGACGCCATCGGCGATAACCGCTATCACGTGCGTCTGCTGCGTACCGGTGAAGTTAAAGAGCGCGAAATCGTTATCGGCGCGCGTAACGACACCGATGTGGCGGTGGTGAAAGGGCTGGAAGAGGGGGATGAAGTGATTATCGGCGAAGGTGCGGCCGGAGCGGCGAAATGACGGCGTTACTGGAACTGCGTGATATTCGCCGCAGCTATCCTTCTGGCGAGGGCAACGTTGAGGTGCTGAAAGGCATTACGTTGAGCATCGCCGCCGGAGAAATGGTGGCTATCGTCGGGGCGTCCGGCTCCGGTAAATCCACGCTGATGAATATTCTGGGCTGTCTGGACAAACCCACCAGCGGCACCTATCGGGTCGCGGGTACGGACGTGGCCCGTCTTAACGGCGATGAACTGGCACGCCTGCGGCGGGAACATTTCGGTTTTATTTTCCAGCGCTATCATCTGCTATCGCATCTGACCGCGGCGCAGAACGTCGAAGTTCCGGCGGTTTATGCCGGCGCGGAGCGTAAAGCGCGCCTGGCTCGGGCCCATGAGCTGCTGATTCGGCTGGGGCTGGGCGACAGGGCTGAATATCAGCCTTCGCAGCTCTCCGGGGGCCAGCAGCAGCGGGTGAGTATCGCCCGCGCCCTGATGAACGGCGGGGAAGTGATTCTGGCGGATGAGCCAACCGGCGCGCTGGACAGCCGCTCCGGCGAAGAGGTCATGGGGATCCTTCACCAGCTAAAAGCGCAGGGGCATACGGTGATTATTGTCACCCACGACCCGCAGGTGGCGGCCCAGGCGGAACGGGTCATTGAAATACACGATGGTGAAATCGTGCGTAATCCGCCCGCGCTGGGTTCCGCCCACGGCGGCGTGCTGCACCAGCGCGGGGCGGCTGAGCCATCGGCGTGGCGTCAGTTCAGCAGCGGCTTTCGCGAAGCGCTGGTCATGGCCTGGCGCGCGATGGCGGCGAATAAAATGCGCACGCTGCTGACGATGCTCGGGATTATTATCGGCATTGCCTCGGTGGTGTCGATTGTAGTGGTGGGCGATGCCGCGAAGCAGATGGTGCTCGCCGATATTCGCGCTATCGGTACCAATACCATTGATGTTTATCCCGGCAAGGATTTCGGCGATGACGATCCCCGCTATCAGCAGTCTCTCAAGTACGATGATCTGTTGGCTATTCAGAAACAGCCCTGGGTCAGCTCGGCGACCCCGGCGGTATCAAAAAGCCTGCGTCTGCGGGCGGATAATATTGACGTTGCCGCCAGCGCCGAGGGCGTGGGGGCGCAGTATTTTAACGTCTACGGCATGACTTTTAGCGAAGGAAATACCTTTAACGAGCTCCAGCTAAATAGCCGCGCGCAGGTGGTGGTGCTCGACAGCAACGCGCGTCGACAGCTGTTTCCGCACAAAGCGAAAGTGGTGGGTGAGATCATTCTGGTCGGCAATATGCCAGCAACGGTGATCGGCGTCGCGGATGAAAAACAGTCGATGTTCGGCAGCAGCAAAATTCTGCGCGTCTGGTTACCCTATACCACGATGGCCGGGCGGGTGATGGGACAGTCGTGGCTGAACTCCATTACCGTGCGGGTGAACGAAGGTTATGACAGCTCGATTGCTGAGCAGCAGCTGCTGCGCCTGCTGGAACTGCGTCACGGCAAGAAAGATGTTTTTACCTGGAATATGGACAGCGTCTTGAAAACGGCGGAGCGGACCACACATACATTACAGCTGTTTCTGACGCTGGTGGCGGTGATTGCGCTGGTGGTCGGCGGAATTGGCGTAATGAACATTATGCTGGTCTCAGTCACCGAGCGCACGCGGGAGATCGGTATCCGTATGGCGGTCGGGGCGCGGGCCAGCGATGTGTTACAGCAGTTTTTGATCGAGGCGGTGCTGGTTTGCCTGGTCGGCGGGGCGCTGGGCGTCACGCTTTCGCTGCTGATCGCCTTTGTTCTACAGCTGTTTTTACCCGGCTGGGAGATCGGTTTTTCACCGCTGGCGCTATTGACCGCGTTTTTATGCTCCACGCTGACCGGGGTGCTGTTTGGCTGGCTACCGGCGCGCAACGCGGCGCGTCTGGACCCGGTAGACGCCCTGGCGCGCGAGTAGCGATAAAAAAATGCCAGTCAGAAGGACTGGCATTTTGCTGGCGGGATGTACACAATGAAGCAAAAGAGTTATGCGGCTGTTTCTGTTTCTTCAGCTTCAACAGGGACAATCACGCTGGCGTGGTTACCTTTTGGCCCCTGGTGAACATCAAACCGAACCGCTTGTCCGGCTTTTAGCGTTCTGTAACCATCCATCTGGATGGTCGAGTAATGGGCGAAAATGTCTTCGCCGCCGCCCTCAGGGCAGATAAAACCGAACCCTTTGGCATTGTTGAACCACTTAACAGTACCCATTTCCATACTTCGACATCCTTCGTAAATCTTATAAGTAAGATGGAATGAACCGGTAGTGGAGTGACGAGTTGTTCATTTGCTCGCCAACTCTCGCCACTACAATTTAGAGAAATCAGGAAATGCGTCAAGCGATTGACGCTGGGGGACGGTGAAAAATGCGTCAAAATTTGAAGCAGTTAACGCTATTGCCGGGGAATGTGACAGACATCGCGGATGGAAGTAATAGATGATAATTATCTATGATCTATTGTAGATTTGTGATGTGCATAGCCTCTGGTCATCGACAGGCCACCGCCTGTTGGCAACAGCAACCGATGATGAACACTGACGATGAGTAAGAGAGACTGGTTGGACTTCGATCAGCTAGTAGAGGACGAAGTTAAGGATGCGCTTAAACCGCCATCTATGTATAAAGTGATATTAGTCAATGATGACTACACTCCAATGGAGTTTGTTATTGACGTGTTACAAAAATTCTTTTCTTATGATGTTGAACGTGCAACGCAACTGATGCTGACGGTTCACTATCAAGGTAAAGCGATTTGCGGGGTCTTTACCGCCGAAGTCGCGGAAACCAAAGTATCGATGGTGAATCAGTACGCGAGGGAGAACGAACATCCGTTGTTGTGTACGCTAGAAAAAGCCTGAATGCAGGCAATAAACTTGGGGGAGGTGCCTATGCTCAATCAAGAACTGGAACTCAGTTTAAACATGGCTTTCGCCAGAGCGCGCGAGCACCGTCATGAGTTCATGACCGTCGAGCACTTGTTGCTGGCGCTGCTTAGCAACCCTTCGGCCCGCGAAGCGCTTGAAGCGTGTTCAGTGGACCTGGTCGCGCTGCGTCAGGAGCTTGAAGCCTTCATCGAACAGACCACACCCGTACTGCCTGCAACGGAAGAAGAGCGCGATACTCAGCCGACGCTGAGCTTCCAGCGCGTACTGCAGCGTGCCGTTTTCCACGTCCAGTCTTCCGGCCGCAGCGAAGTGACCGGCGCCAACGTTCTGGTCGCGATTTTTAGCGAGCAGGAGTCTCAGGCGGCCTATCTGCTGCGTAAACATGAAGTCAGCCGACTTGATGTGGTGAATTTCATCTCTCATGGTACGCGTAAAGACGAGCCGAGCCAGTCTTCCGATAACAGCGGAAGCCAGCCAGGCAGCAGCGAAGAGCAAGCAGGCGGGGAGGATCGTATGGAAAACTTCACCACCAACCTCAACCAGCTTGCCCGCGTAGGCGGTATCGATCCGCTGATCGGCCGCGAGAAAGAGCTGGAACGCGCTATTCAGGTTCTGTGCCGCCGTCGCAAGAACAACCCGCTGCTGGTAGGGGAATCCGGCGTCGGTAAAACCGCTATTGCTGAAGGTCTTGCCTGGCGTATCGTGCAGGGCGATGTGCCGGAAGTGATGGCCGATTGCACTATCTATTCGCTGGATATCGGCTCGCTGCTGGCAGGCACCAAATACCGCGGCGATTTTGAAAAACGCTTCAAAGCGCTGCTCAAGCAGCTGGAGCAGGACACCAACAGTATTCTGTTCATTGATGAAATCCACACCATCATCGGTGCGGGCGCGGCTTCCGGCGGGCAGGTCGATGCCGCTAACCTGATTAAACCGCTGCTTTCCAGCGGTAAGATCCGGGTAATTGGTTCGACAACCTACCAGGAATTCAGCAACATCTTTGAAAAAGATCGTGCCCTGGCGCGTCGTTTCCAGAAAATTGATATCACCGAACCTTCCGTGGAAGAGACGGTGCAGATTATTAACGGCCTGAAGCCGAAGTATGAAGCGCACCACGATGTCCGTTACACCGCGAAGGCGGTACGTGCGGCGGTGGAACTGGCGGTGAAATACATTAACGATCGTCATCTGCCGGATAAGGCGATTGACGTGATTGACGAAGCCGGAGCGCGTGCGCGCTTGATGCCGGTGAGCAAACGTAAGAAAACGGTTAACGTGGCGGATATTGAGTCCGTGGTGGCGCGGATTGCGCGCATTCCTGAGAAGAGCGTTTCCCGCAGCGATCGCGATACGCTGAAAAACCTCGGCGATCGCCTGAAAATGCTGGTCTTTGGCCAGGATAAGGCGATTGAGGCCTTAACCGAAGCGATCAAGATGGCGCGCGCCGGGCTTGGCCATGAGCACAAACCTGTGGGTTCTTTCCTGTTCGCCGGACCTACCGGGGTGGGTAAAACCGAGGTCACCGTGCAGCTGGCGAAGTCGCTGGGTATTGAGCTGCTGCGTTTTGATATGTCCGAATATATGGAACGTCATACCGTCAGCCGCTTAATCGGCGCGCCTCCGGGCTACGTCGGTTTCGATCAGGGCGGGCTGCTGACCGATGCGGTTATCAAGCATCCGCACGCGGTGCTGCTGCTGGATGAAATTGAAAAAGCGCATCCGGACGTCTTTAACCTGCTGTTGCAGGTGATGGATAACGGGACGCTGACCGATAACAATGGCCGCAAAGCGGATTTCCGCAACGTGGTGCTGGTGATGACCACCAACGCCGGGGTGCGTGAAACCGAGCGTAAATCCATTGGCCTTATCCATCAGGACAACAGTCCGGATGCGATGGATGAGATCAAAAAGATCTTTACGCCGGAATTCCGTAACCGTCTCGACAACATTATCTGGTTCGATCACCTGTCTACGACGGTTATCCATCAGGTGGTGGATAAATTTATCGTCGAGCTGCAGGTTCAGCTGGATCAGAAAGGCGTCTCTTTGGAAGTGAGCCAGGAAGCCCGCGATTGGCTGGCCGAGAAAGGCTACGACCGGGCCATGGGCGCACGTCCGATGGCACGGGTAATTCAGGACAACCTGAAAAAACCGCTGGCCAACGAGCTGCTGTTTGGCTTACTGGTTGACGGCGGCCAGGTGACTGTGGAACTGGATAAAGAGAAAAACGCGCTGACCTACGACTTCCAGAGTGCTCAGAAGCACAAACCGGAAGCGGCGCATTAAGTTTCTGGTACTCAATGACAAAACCGGCCTTAGGGCCGGTTTTTTTATCTGCGCGCTTTAAGTTGTCTATGATGTAGAAATGAAAAGACCGGGAATTATCCCGGCCTTCAGCATCTGGCGCGTTAAGCGCGAAAACGATCAGCGACTACGGAAGACAATGCGGCCTTTGCTCAGGTCGTACGGGGTCAGCTCAACAGTCACTTTGTCGCCCGTCAGAATGCGGATGTAGTTTTTACGCATTTTACCGGAAATATGCGCAGTTACCACGTGACCGTTTTCCAGTTCTACGCGGAACATAGTGTTAGGCAGCGTATCAAGTACGGTGCCCTGCATTTCAATATTGTCTTCTTTGGCCATCTAGTCCTCTGGGGTATCACTACCGTAGTTTTGAACCGGCAAGATAATGCCGAAGTTCAGCAAGTATGTAAAGTTTTACGTCAAATCGCCGAAGTAGTTTTGGCGCATTACCCGTAATTCACGCGGATAAACCGGGTGACAGGCGCAAACGTAAAGGGGGAGTGACAGAACAATGGGTGTTATCTGACTCTTATTATTCCCAAACGGCGGCGGGGCAACGGGCAGAAGCTACTCTACCGCGCAATTATAACATCCCAACAAAAAATGTGCTGAAAACATTTACGCTTCTCCTGCAAATAGCACCCTCGGTACCCAGAATCGTTCCGGTAGACGATAAGTCCGCAGCACGGAGAGATAGTCGAGATAATCCCGGCGAGCAATTTCCACTGCGCCCAGCGACGCCGTATGCTTATTCAGCACCTGACAATCGATTAATTTTCCGCCATCCTGTGAAAATACCTGGCTAAAGATCAGCAGCGCGGTTTTAGAGGCGTTTTCGGCACGGCTGAACATCGACTCTCCGCAAAACAGCGCGCCCTGCGCGACGCCGTACATTCCACCGACTAAAGCATCTCCCTGCCACACTTCAATAGAATGCGCATGTCCCAGCTCGTGCAGCTGATGGTAGGCCTGAACGATTCCTGCCGTTATCCATGTGCCCTCATCGCGATGGTCGGCACAGCCCTCGATAACCTGACCGAAGGCGTGATTCAGCGTCACACGATAGGGCGAGCGCTGATGGAAGCGCTTCATGCTGCGGCTGAGATGGAATTTCTCCGGCCACAGTACCGCTCGCGGATCGGGAGACCACCATAAAATAGGATCGCCGGGTGAAAACCACGGAAAAATACCGCGCTGATAGGCCATCAGTAGCCGCGCCGGGCTAAGATCGCCGCCCAGCGCCAACAGGCCATTAGGTTCACGTAAAGCGCCTTCCGGGGAGGGGAAGGCGATGGAATGATGAGAGAGCTGAACCAGCCGCATTTTTACCTCAACGCATCAGGCAATGATTCAATAGTAGCCTACAGGCGCTGCTTAAACTGGTAGTAACGCCCCTGTTCAGCCAGCAGTTCTGCGTGACTACCTTGCTCAATAATCTTCCCGTTGTCCATGACTATTATCTGATTAAAACGCGCCAGTCCGCGCAGACGATGGGTCACCATTAATACGGTTTTTTCACGCATCACTTCTGCGAGTAAATCAAGGATTTGGCTTTCAGTCGTCGCATCGAGGCCTTCAGTAGGCTCATCAAGCAGCATGAGCGGCGCGTCGTGGAGCAGGGCGCGGGCGATAGCCAGTCTGCGCAGTTCGCCGCCGGAGAGCTGACGGCCGCCTTCGCCCAGCCAGCTATTCAGGCCGCTATCGTCCAGTAATTTTGCTAAACCGACGCGCTCAAGCGTTTCGGCAAGCCGGGTGTCGCTGGCGTTCGGGGAAGCCAGCAGCAGGTTATCGCGCAGCGTGGCGCTGAACAGGTGCACGCGCTGCGGCACGACGCTCATCGCCTGACGCAGCGTTGCCTCGTTAAGCTGCGCCAGTGGCTCACCGTTGAGTAATATTTCACCTTCCGCCGGATCCCATGCCCGGGTCAGCAGCTGCAACAGGGTTGATTTACCGCAGCCTGTGCGCCCCAGAATGGCGATATGCTCCCCGGCCTTGACCTGCAATGAAATTTTCTCCAGCGCAGGGGAGGGCTGCTGAGGATAGCTGAAGCTAACCTGATTTAAGTTCAACGCGACGCGCTCCAGCTTCCGCTCTTCGCCCTGAGTGAAGGAGACTTCCGGCTCTTGCTCGGTTATTTGCGTGATGCGTTTTGCAGAAGCGATCACCTGCCCGAGATGCTGAAATGCGCCGGTAACCGGCGCCAGCGCTTCGAACGCCGCCAGCGCGCAAAAAACAAACAGCGCAATCAGCGCCCCTGGCTGAGTATCGCCGCCAACCCCCGCGGAGGCGAGCCACAGCATAGCAATAACTGCAATACCGCCAATCAGTAGCATCAGCGCCTGAGAGAGGGCGGTCAGTTCCGCCTGGCGACGCTGTGCATCCAGCCAATGCGCTTCCGTTTTTTCCATTTGCCGCCGGTAGCGATCGCTGGCGTTGAACAGCATCAGCTCCGCCTGTCCCTGCAGCCAGGAGGTCAACTGCTGGCGATACTGCCCGCGAAGCCGGGTCATGCTTTCACCAGCGGGTTTGCCGGCGCGATAGAACAGCGGCGGCATCACCAGCAGGGTGAGCAGCATAATACCGCCGAGGGTCAGGGCCAGCGTGACGTCCAGTACGCTCAGCCCCACGGTGACGACCAGGATCACCACCAGCGCCCCTACCAGCGGCGATATAACGCGCAGATAGAGATGATCCAGGGTATCGACATCGGCAACCACCCGGTTGAGCAGCTCGCCCTGACGAAAACGCGCCAGCCCGGCTGGGGAGAGCGGCAGCAGCTTGCTGAAGGTAAAGACCCGCAGGTGCTGCAGGACGCGGAAGGTGGCATCATGGCTAACCAGACGCTCAAAGTAGCGGCCTGCGGTGCGAATAATCGCCGCGCCGCGTACGCCGGCGGCAGGCAGCATATAGTTAAAGCTGTAGATGCCCGCTACGCCAACCACGGCGGATGCCGACAGGAACCAGCCCGACAGCGTTAATAGGCCAATACTGGCCAGCAGCGTCACGATCGCCAGCACGATTCCGAGCAGCAACAGCCATTTGTGTCGTTTGTAGAGCGCCAGGTAAGGCCACAACGCGCGCATTTAAATCTCCTCCTGACGATGGGCGAGTAGGGTCGCGAACGGGCCGCCTGCGGCCGCCAGTTGCGAATAACTGCCTTGCTCAACAATTTGACCATCCTGCATAACCCAGACGGCATCCCAGTTTGCCAGGCCTTCCAACTGGTGGGTAACCATTAGCGTGGTTTGCTGCGTTGACGCATTGGTCAGCGCCTGCATCACCCGCTGTTCGCTATGCGCGTCAAGGCTGGCCGCTGGCTCGTCCAATAGCAGCAGACGACAGGGCACCAGCAGCGCCCGGGCGACGGCGACGCGCTGGGCCTGCCCGACCGACAGATGACCGGCCTGATCGCCAACAGGGGTATTGATACCCTGCGGCAGAAGGGAGAGGAACTCGCTGACCCAGGCTTTATCCAGCGCAAGCTGCAGCTGGGCTTCAGTAGCATCAGGGCAGGAGAGCAGGACGTTTTCGCGCAGCGTCGCCGCGGGCAGCTGCGGATTTTGCCCAACCCAGCTCAGGAGACGGCGCCAGCGGTCGGCGTCCAGGCTCTTTAACTCAACGCCATTGACCCTGAGAGAGCCATCATAAGGAAGAAAACCGGTTAACGTATTCAGCAGCGAGCTCTTGCCCGAGCCGCTTTGCCCAACCAGCACCACACGTTCCCCGGCGCGTAAGGAAAAACTCAGCGGCCCGGCCAGCACTTTTCCTTCGGGAGACTTAATTAGCAGGTCGCGAGCTTCAATGCTTATCATTTCATTATCGCTTAATGCCTTTTCTCCACGCTCTGCCTGCGCCAGCGGCGTTTCCATAAAGGTCTTCAGGCTATCAGCGGCGCCAATAGCCTGCGCTTTAGCATGATAAAAGGTACCTAAATCGCGCAGCGGTTGGAAAAACTCGGGGGCCAGAATTAGAGCGAGGAAACCGGACATCAACGTCACCCCGGCGCCGTAATGGCCAAAGTTGAGTTCTCCCAAATAGGAGAAGCCAAAGTAAACGGCGACCAGCGCAATAGAGAGCGAGGTGAAAAATTCCAGGACCCCGGAGGAGAGAAACGCCAGGCGCAGCACTTCCATGGTCCGCTGGCGGAAATCCTGCGAGGCTTCGCGTATGTTGTCGGTCTCTGCTTCACCGCGATGAAAAATTCGCAGCGTTTCCATACCGCGCAGACGATCGAGAAAATGGCCGCTTAACCGCGCCAGAGCGAGAAAGTTGCGTCGGTTGGCATCGGCCGCGCCCATCCCAACCAGCGCCATAAACAGCGGAATAAGCGGGGCGGTGCCCAGCAAAATAAGCGCGGCAGCCCAGTTGACCGGGAAAATAGTGATGACAATCAGCAAAGGGATAGAGGCCGCCAGCGTCATCTGCGGCAAATAGCGAGCATAGTAATCATGCATATCGTCGATCTGCTCAAGGATCAGCGTGGCCCAGCTACCGGCGGGTTTCCCCTGTATCCAGGCCGGCCCCGCCTGCTGTAAGCGATCAAGAACCTGACGGCGGATCTCCAGGCGGATATGTTGACCTGCCTGAAAACCCACTCTTTCACGCAGCCAGACCACCCAGGCGCGAAGCACGAAGACCAGCACCAGTAACGTAAAGGGCAGCAGCAGCGCCGTCGCGGGGATATTTTCCATAATCATGCGGTGAAGGATCCTCGCCAGGAACCAGGCCTGAGCAACGATCAACAGGCCGCTAACGACGCCCAATACACGGGAAATCATCAACCAGCGACGGGAGATAATGCTTTGATCTTTTAACCAACGGGTTAACTCTTGTTGACGGGTTTTATTCATTGCGCGCTTAGCAGGTGTAGTTATGAGTTTTTTGGGCACGGCAATGTTACAACGGGGCAAAAATAAAGGCGACTTTTCGTCGCCTTCTTTACCTTTGTTACTGACTTGTAAAGATTATTTGCAAGCGTCGGCTAAACCATCCAGATAACGCTCTGCGTCCAGCGCCGCCATGCAGCCTGTACCGGCAGAAGTAATCGCCTGACGATAGATATGATCCATCACGTCGCCGGCGGCGAAAACGCCCGGAACGCTGGTCTGGGTGGCGTTGCCGTGGATGCCGGACTGAACTTTAATGTAGCCGTTTTCCAGCTCCAGCTGACCGGCGAAAATTGCCGTGTTCGGGCTGTGGCCGATTGCCACGAATAGCCCCGCAACTTCGAGGGATTCCACGTTGTCAGCATTTTGCGTATCGCGCAGACGCAACCCGCTCACACCCATCTGGTCGCCGGTCACTTCTTCCAGCGTACGGTGGGTGTGCAGCACGATGTTACCGCTCTCCACTTTGTCCATCAGGCGTTTGATAAGGATCTTTTCCGCGCGGAAGCTATCACGACGGTGGATCAAATGGACTTCGGAAGCGATGTTAGACAGGTACAGCGCCTCTTCTACAGCCGTATTGCCGCCGCCGATCACCGCGACCTTCTGGTTACGATAGAAGAAACCGTCGCAGGTCGCGCAGGCAGAAACGCCGCGGCCTTTAAACGCGTCTTCCGATGGCAGACCCAGATAGCGCGCTGATGCGCCGGTAGCGATAATCAGGGCATCGCAAGTGTACTCACCGCTGTCGCCAACCAGGCGGAACGGACGGTTTTGCAGATCGACGCTGTTGATATGATCGAAAATAATTTCGGTTTCAAACTTGGTGGCATGTTCGTGCATGCGCTCCATCAGCAGCGGTCCGGTCAGATCGTTAGGATCGCCTGGCCAGTTTTCCACTTCAGTGGTGGTGGTCAGCTGACCGCCTTTTTCCATTCCGGTAATCAGTACCGGCTGCAGATTTGCGCGCGCTGCGTAGACCGCAGCGGTGTATCCCGCAGGTCCAGAACCAAGAATAAGCAGTTTACTGTGTTTGGCCGTGCCCATGAGATCCTCATAATTTATTGGCATACATGAGCTGGATTGTAGGGAATTTGTTGACGTAAAAAAAGAGCGCGGCGGTTTTGTTAACGATATGTGCAATAGAAGATGCCGATTAATTGGCGATTTAACGAACGAAGAATATAACTAATTCTACTGTTAGCGGGACAATTATAAGAGGAAAACATGAGAATCAACCGGGGAGGATAATGAATATCTGGCATCTTGTACTAAAAATCGATGTTTTGCTTTGACAATCCCCTGTGCTTTTGCGAAAACATTCATGGAAGAAGAAAAGCAGTGTTTGGCGTGTGGCGAATTTTCATGCACGCAAATGCCATTTTTATCCGGGTTAGCGAAATCTACGCATGGTGTGGACAGACGCCATGCGTGATGTCGGTGGCTGCCGTCAGGCAACGGGCTTCTCACGTACCCCTGGGTTACCCAACGTCGTACGGGTGATAACAGGATGGACTCTGGCAGTGAAGGCTCAGAGTCGGAACAGGAGTAGGGAAGGAATACAGAGAGACAATAATAATGGTAGATAGCAAGAAGCGCCCTGGCAAAGATCTCGACCGCATTGATCGTAATATTTTGAATGAATTGCAAAAAGACGGGCGTATTTCCAACGTCGAGCTTTCTAAACGGGTGGGACTTTCTCCGACGCCTTGCCTTGAGCGCGTGCGTCGACTGGAAAGACAGGGTTTTATTCAGGGCTATACAGCGCTGCTCAACCCGCATTATCTGGATGCATCACTTCTGGTATTTGTTGAGATTACTCTGAATCGTGGCGCGCCGGATGTGTTTGAGCAATTTAACTCCGCTGTGCAAAAACTTGAAGAAATTCAAGAGTGTCATCTGGTTTCCGGGGATTTCGACTATCTGTTGAAAACTCGCGTGCCGGATATGTCAGCGTATCGTAAATTACTGGGCGAGACCTTGCTGCGCCTGCCGGGCGTAAATGACACCCGTACCTATGTGGTAATGGAAGAAGTCAAGCAAAGTAATCGTTTGGTAATCAAGACGCGCTAACACGGAACAGGTGCAAAATCGATGTAGTTTGATTACACTCCTGTTAATCCATACAGCAACAGTGCCGGGGAGACCCGGCACTGTTGTCCGTTTTAGCCGAAGGCAGGAAACAGCCTGATACCTGGAGAGCCTTTCTTGAGCCAGGAATACACCGAAGACAAAGAAGTCAAATTCACAAAGCTAAGTAGCGGGCGCCGACTCCTTGAGGCGTTACTCATTCTTTGCTCCCTTTTTGCCATCTGGTTGATGGCGGCCTTACTCAGCTTTAATCCCTCGGATCCTAGCTGGTCACAAACGGCGTGGCATGAGCCTATTCACAACTTAGGCGGGACGCCGGGAGCCTGGCTCGCCGATACGCTATTTTTTATTTTTGGCGTAATGGCCTATACCATTCCGGTCATCATTATCGGCGGCTGCTGGTTTGCCTGGCGTCATCAGGAAAACGACGAGTACATCGACTATTTCGCCGTCTCGCTGCGTTTGATTGGCGCGCTGGCGCTGATCCTCACGTCCTGCGGTCTGGCGGCGATTAACGCGGATGATATCTGGTACTTCGCTTCGGGCGGGGTGATCGGCAGCCTACTGAGCACGACCCTGCAACCGCTGCTGCACAGCAGCGGCGGTACAATCGCGCTGCTCTGCATCTGGGCGGCAGGACTGACGCTGTTTACCGGCTGGTCCTGGGTTAGCATTGCTGAAAAACTCGGCGGCGCGATCCTTTCTATTCTCACTTTCGCCAGCAACCGTACCCGTCGTGACGACACCTGGGTCGATGAAGGGGAATATGAAGAAGATGAAGAAGAATATGAAGACGATGAATCCACTAAACCGCAAGGTTCTCGTCGGGCGCGGATTCTACGCAGCGCCTTAGCACGCCGCCAGCGCCTGGCTGAGAAGTTTGCCAATCCGCTGGGGCGTAAGACCGATGCCGCGTTGTTCTCCGGTAAACGGATGGACGACGCCGAGGGCGAGGTTCAGTACAGCGCCAGCGGCGCGCCTGTTGCCGCAGACGATGTGCTTTTTTCTGGTTCTAGCGCAGCGCGTCAGGCGAACGCCGATGATGTTCTGTTCTCCGGAGCCAGCGCGGCGCGCCCCGGCGATTTTGACCCCTACGATCCTCTGTTGAACGGGCATAGCATTGCCGATCCGGTGGCTTTGGCCGCGCAGGATACCGCGGCGCCGCAGGCATGGTCTGAACCGCTGCCTGGGTATGACGCTCAGCCAGTTTATCAGCCTGAACCAGCTTACCCGCCGCAGCAGGCCTATCAGCCGGCGCAGGCCCCTGTTCAGCAGCCTGCTTATCAGCCTGAACCGGCTTACCCGCCGCAGCAGGCCTATCAGCCGGCGCAGGCCCCTGTTCAGCCGCCTGCTTATCAGCCTGAAGCGGCTTACCCGCCGCAGCATGCCTATCAGCCGGAGCAGGCTCCTGTTCAGCCGCCTGCTTATCAGCCTGAACCGGCCTACCCGCCGCAGCAGGCCTATCAGCCTGCGCAGGCTCCAGTTCAGCAGCCCGCTTATCAGTCTGAACCAGCTTACCCGCCGCAGCAGGCCCCTATCCAGCAGCCTGAACCTTACGTTCCTGCTTCTGCCGTAGAGCCTGAGCCAGCAGAGGAAGTGAAACCACAGCGTCCGCCGATGTACTACTTCGAAGAAGTGGAAGAGAAACGCGCGCGTGAACGCGAGCAGCTTGCCGCGTGGTATCAGCCAATTCCAGAACCGGTCAGTCCAGTTGCGACAAAACCGATCTCGCCTCCGCCTGCTCCGGCGGCTGATGTTGCCGCGGTGAGCGCGCTGGCGGCCGGCGTCCATCAGGCCACCGGGGCAAGCGCCGCGGCGGCCTCCGTCGCATCCAGCGCCGCGCCGCTGTTTAGCCCGGCGTCTGGCGGCCCGCGTGCGCAGGTAAAAGAGGGCATAGGCCCGAAATTGCCTCGTCCAAATCGCGTTCGTGTTCCAACGCGACGTGAGCTGGCATCCTATGGCATTAAGCTGCCTTCGCAGCGGTTGGCTGAAGAACGCGCGCGTCAGGCAGAACATCAGCACTATGATGATGATGCGCTGACGGACGAGGAAGTTGCAGAGTTTGAGCAGGGCGAGCTGGCGCGTCAGTTCGCGGCTGCGCAAAATCAGCGCTATGGCGATAGCTACGCTGCGGAAGAGGATAATGTAGACGAGGATTCCGCCGCTGAAGCCGAACTTGCCCGTCAGTTTGCCGCTTCCCAGCAGCAGCGTTACGCCAGCGAGCAGCCGCCGGGATCGCATCCGTTCTCTGCGGCTGATTATGAATTCTCGCCAATGAAAACGTTAGTTGATGATACGCCGAGCGAGCCTGTCTTCACGCCGATGCCGGAAGTGCAGCAGCCTGCCCCGCAGCCGACCCAGCATTCGCAGCCCGTACAGCAGCCGATGCCGCACCAGCAGATGCATCAGCAGCCGCAAAGTGCGCAGCCTCAGGCCTATCAGCCAGTACAGCAGCAGCCGGTTCAACAGCCGCAGATGCCACAGCAGGCTCCTGGCGGTTATCCGCAGCAGCAGGCTTCGCAGCAGCAGCAACCGATCCCGCAGCCGCAGGAAAGCCTGATTCACCCGCTGTTGATGCGCAATGGCGACAGTCGCCCGTTGCAGAAACCCACGACGCTGCTGCCTTCGCTTGATCTGCTCACGCCGCCGCCGGCTGAGGTTGAGCCGATCGATACCTTTGCCCTCGAGCAGATGGCGCGTTTGGTTGAAGCTCGTCTGGCCGATTTCCGCATTAAAGCCGACGTGGTGAACTACTCACCAGGCCCGGTCATCACCCGCTTTGAGCTAAACCTGGCTCCAGGGGTGAAAGCGGCGCGGATTTCCAACCTGTCGCGAGATCTGGCGCGTTCACTGTCCACGGCGGCGGTTCGTGTGGTGGAAGTTATTCCGGGTAAACCTTACGTTGGCCTGGAGTTGCCTAACAAAAAGCGCCAGACCGTTTACCTGCGCGAAGTTCTGGATAATGCGAAATTTCGCGACAATCCTTCACCGCTCACGGTGGTCCTCGGTAAAGACATCGCGGGCGAACCTGTGACCGCCGATCTGGCGAAGATGCCGCACCTGCTGGTGGCGGGTACCACCGGCTCCGGTAAGTCCGTTGGGGTCAACGCCATGATCCTCAGCATGCTCTACAAAGCGCAGCCGGAAGATGTGAAATTCATCATGATTGACCCGAAAATGCTCGAACTGTCGGTCTATGAGGGAATACCGCATCTGTTGACGGAAGTCGTGACGGATATGAAAGACGCGGCCAACGCTTTGCGCTGGAGCGTTAACGAGATGGAGCGCCGGTATAAACTCATGTCCGCGCTGGGCGTACGTAATCTCGCAGGCTATAACGAGAAGATTGCCGAAGCCGCGCGTATGGGACGACCCATTCCGGATCCTTACTGGAAGCCTGGCGACAGTATGGATGCGACGCATCCGGTACTGAAAAAAGAGCCTTATATCGTGGTGCTGGTCGACGAATTTGCCGATCTGATGATGACCGTCGGCAAGAAAGTGGAAGAGCTGATCGCGCGTCTGGCGCAGAAAGCGCGCGCCGCGGGGATCCACCTGGTGCTGGCGACCCAGCGACCGTCGGTTGACGTTATCACCGGCCTGATTAAAGCCAACATCCCGACGCGTATCGCCTTTACCGTATCGAGTAAAATTGACTCGCGGACCATCCTTGACCAGGGCGGTGCGGAGTCTCTGTTGGGAATGGGCGATATGCTCTACTCCGCGCCTAACTCCACGATCCCGGTGCGCGTGCACGGCGCTTTTGTACGCGACGAGGAAGTTCACGCCGTCGTTCAGGACTGGAAGGCGCGCGGGCGTCCGCAGTATGTCGATGGCATCACCTCCGATAGCGAAAGCGAAGGCGGCGGCGGTGGCTACGAGGGCGGTGAAGAGCTCGATCCGCTGTTCGATCAGGCCGTCAACTTTGTGACGGAGAAACGCAAGGCTTCCATATCAGGGGTGCAGCGTCAGTTCCGTATTGGCTATAACCGCGCCGCGCGTATCATTGAGCAAATGGAAGCTCAGGGTATCGTGAGCGAGCAGGGTCATAACGGTAACCGTGAGGTGCTGGCTCCGCCGCCTTTTGAGTAACCGCAAAGTTGGGTAAATAAGTGAAAATCAGCCTGTTCTGCTGTTTAACCGCCGTTGGCCGTTCTACATTAGCAGCAGATCAGGCTCCCGCGTCGGGAGTGACGCACATTAAGGAATAACAATGAAAAAACTCGCAATCACCTGTGCATTACTGTCCAGTTTTGTCGTCAGTCAGGTATGGGCGGACGCCGCCAGCGATTTAAAAAGCCGCCTTGATAAAGTGAGCAGCTTCCACTCCAGCTTTACGCAGAAAGTGACGGACGGCAGCGGCAACGCCGTGCAGGACGGGCAGGGCGACCTGTGGGTCAAACGACCAAATCTGTTCAACTGGCATATGACCCAGCCGGATGAAAGCGTGCTGGTTTCCGACGGCAAAACGCTGTGGTTCTATAACCCGTTTGTTGAGCAGGCTACCGCCACCTGGCTGAAAGATGCGACCAGCAACACGCCGTTTATGCTGATTGCCCGCAACCAGGCCAGCGACTGGCAGAACTACAATATTAAGCAAAACGGCGATGATTTTGTTCTGACCCCGAAAAACGGTAGCGGTAATCTGAAGCAGTTCACCATTAACGTGGGTCGTGACGGCACGATTCATCAGTTCAGCGCCGTGGAACAGGACGATCAACGCAGCAGCTATCAGCTGAAGTCGCAACAAAATGGCGCCGTCGACGCATCTAAGTTCACCTTTACGCCGCCGCAAGGGGTTACGGTGGACGATCAACGTAAGTAGAGGCGAACGTGAGCAATCTGTCGCTCGATTTTTCCGACAACGCGTTTCAACCCCTGGCCGCACGCATGCGGCCAGAAAATTTAGCGCAGTACATTGGCCAGCAGCATCTGCTGGCGCCGGGTAAACCCTTACCACGGGCGATTGAAGCCGGTCATCTGCACTCCATGATCCTTTGGGGGCCGCCGGGGACGGGGAAAACCACGTTGGCCGAGGTGATTGCGCGCTATGCCAGCGCCGACGTTGAACGTATTTCAGCGGTGACCTCCGGGGTGAAAGAGATCCGCGAGGCCATTGAACGCGCGCGACAAAACCGCAACGCGGGTCGCCGCACAATTCTGTTTGTCGATGAAGTTCACCGTTTCAATAAAAGCCAGCAGGATGCCTTTCTGCCGCATATCGAAGACGGAACCATCACCTTTATCGGCGCGACGACGGAAAACCCCTCCTTTGAACTCAATTCCGCACTGTTATCCCGCGCGCGCGTCTATCTGCTGAAATCGCTGACCAGCGACGACATCGAACAGGTGCTCAGCCAGGCGATGAGCGATAAAACACGCGGCTACGGCGGGCAAAATATCGTTCTGCCGGACGAGACGCGCAAGGCCATCGCCGACCTGGTCAACGGTGACGCGCGGCGGGCGCTGAATACCCTGGAAATGATGGCCGATATGGCCGAGTCCGACGCCTCCGGCAATCGCGTGCTGAAAGTTGAGCTGCTGACCGAAATCGCCGGCGAGCGCAGCGCGCGTTTCGACAACAAAGGCGATCGTTTTTACGATTTAATCTCCGCGCTGCATAAATCGGTTCGCGGTAGCGCACCGGATGCCGCCCTCTACTGGTACGCGCGGATTATTACCGCCGGCGGCGATCCGCTCTACGTCGCGCGCCGTTGTCTGGCAATCGCGTCGGAAGATGTCGGTAATGCCGATCCGCGCGCGATGCAGGTTGCGATCTCCGCCTGGGATTGCTTTACTCGTGTCGGACCGGCGGAAGGCGAGCGGGCGATTGCCCAGGCCATTGTTTATCTTGCCTGCGCGCCGAAAAGCAACGCGGTCTATACCGCGTTTAAAGCGGCGATGGCCGATGCCCGCGAACGCCCCGATTACGACGTACCAGTACATTTACGCAATGCCCCAACGAAGCTAATGAAGGAGATGGGCTACGGGCAGGAGTATCGCTATGCTCATGATGAACCAAATGCCTATGCCGCTGGAGAGCAGTACTTCCCGCAGGAAATGGCGCAAACGCGCTATTATAAGCCGACAAACCGGGGGCTGGAGGGCAAAATAGGCGAAAAGCTCGCCTGGTTAACCGAACAGGATCAAAATAGCCCGATAAAACGCTACCGATAATTGAGGCGTTGCGGTAAGGTTGTCACACTATTTCCGTGGTCGCGCTCTGCGGCCATTTTTCTTTATTAATTCGATAAGCACAGGATAAGCATGCTCGATCCCAATCTGCTGCGTACCGAGCCAGACGCAGTCGCAGAAAAACTGGCACGCCGGGGCTTTAAGCTGGATGTAGATAAACTTCGCGCTCTGGAAGAGCGTCGTAAAGTTCTGCAGGTTCAAACTGAAAACCTGCAGGCGGAGCGCAACTCCCGATCGAAATCCATTGGCCAGGCGAAAGCGCGCGGGGAAGATATTGAGCCATTACGCCTGGAAGTGAACAAACTCGGCGAGCAGCTTGATGCCGCTAAGACCGAACTGGACGCGCTGCTGGCGGAAATCCGCGATATCGCGCTGACCATCCCTAATATTCCGCACGATGACGTTCCGGCCGGCCGCGACGAAAATGACAACGTTGAAGTCAGCCGCTGGGGTACGCCGCGCGAGTTTGATTTTGACGTTCGCGATCACGTGACGCTGGGCGAAATGCACGGGGGGCTGGATTTTGCCGCCGCCGTGAAGCTGACCGGTTCTCGCTTTGTGGTCATGAAGGGCCAACTGGCGCGTCTGCACCGCGCGCTGGCGCAGTTTATGCTGGATCTGCATACTGAACAGCACGGCTACAGCGAAAACTACGTCCCGTATCTGGTTAACCAGGACACGCTGTACGGTACCGGTCAGTTGCCAAAATTCGCCGGCGACCTGTTCCATACCCGTCCGCTGGAAGAAGAAGCTGACAGCAGCAACTACGCGCTGATCCCGACGGCGGAAGTCCCGCTGACCAACCTGGTGCGCGATGAGATCATCGACGAAGACGATCTGCCGATCAAAATGACCGCGCATACGCCGTGCTTCCGTTCTGAAGCCGGATCCTATGGCCGCGATACCCGCGGCTTGATCCGTATGCATCAGTTCGACAAAGTCGAAATGGTGCAGATTGTACGTCCGGAAGATTCCATGGCGGCGCTGGAAGAGATGACCGGCCACGCCGAGAAAGTGCTGCAGCTGCTGGGTCTGCCGTATCGTAAAGTGGCTCTGTGCACGGGCGATATGGGCTTTAGCGCATGCAAAACCTACGATCTGGAAGTGTGGGTACCGGCGCAGAATACCTATCGTGAGATCTCTTCCTGCTCTAACGTCTGGGATTTCCAGGCGCGTCGTATGCAGGCGCGCTGCCGCAGCAAGTCTGACAAGAAAACTCGCCTCGTACACACGCTGAACGGTTCTGGCCTGGCGGTTGGACGTACGCTCGTCGCGGTGATGGAAAACTATCAGCAGGCGGATGGTCGCATTGCGATCCCAGAAGTCCTGCGCCCGTATATGCGCGGCCTTGAGTTTATCGGCTGATTTTTCAACACTCTTCTCAAAAGCGCCTGCGGGCGCTTTTTTTTTACCCCCTTCTTGATACCGGGCAATAATCGACTTCGCGATTACGAAGATACTCCCTTTGGATTATCCAGCATAAAAAACTAATAAAGACTAATTTCGTTGTATCAATAACTATATAACGGCTTTAAGTTCATTGTGAGCAACCGAAGCGAGTATCTATGAAAATCAAAACCCCCGATGCTTTACTGGCTGCCGAGGTGAGCCGGCGTGGTTTAATGAAAACCACGGCGATTGGCGGGCTGGTGATGGCCAGCAGCGCTTTTACCTTACCCTTCACGCGCATTGCCCATGCCGCAGACAACCTCAACCCTGTCAGCGAAACGCTCACCTGGAGCGCCTGTACGGTGAACTGCGGAAGCCGCTGCCCGCTGCGGATGCATGTGGTTGATGGTGAGATTAAATATGTTGAAACAGACAATACCGGTGACGATAACTACGACGGCTTGCACCAGGTTCGCGCCTGTCTGCGCGGTCGCTCGATGCGTCGGCGCGTCTACAACCCGGATCGCCTGAAATATCCGATGAAGCGGGTGGGCAAACGCGGAGAGGGCAAATTCGAACGCATCAGCTGGGAAGAAGCGTTCGATACTATCGCCAGCAATATGCAGCGCCTGATAAAAGAGTACGGTAATGAGTCCATCTATCTGAACTACGGAACGGGAACCCTCGGCGGAACCCTGACTCGCTCATGGCCGCCGGGGAAAACCCTGATTGCCCGTCTGATGAACTGCTGCGGCGGTTACCTCAACCATTACGGTGACTACTCCACCGCTCAAATCGCCGCGGGACTGAACTACACCTACGGCGGCTGGGCCGATGGCAATAGCCCGTCGGATATCGAAAACAGCAAGCTGGTGGTGCTGTTTGGCAATAACCCGGGGGAAACCCGGATGAGCGGCGGCGGGGTGACCTACTACCTGGAACAGGCGCGGGAGAAATCCAACGCCAGACTGATTATTATCGATCCACGCTATACCGACACCGGTGCCGGACGCGAAGATGAGTGGATCCCTATCCGCCCCGGAACCGATGCCGCGCTGGTCTCGGCGCTGGCGTGGGTGATGATTAACGAGAATCTCGTAGACCAGCCTTTCCTCGACAAGTACTGCGTAGGCTATGACGAGAAAACGCTGCCGGAAGGCGCGCCGGCCAATGGTCACTATAAGGCCTATATTCTCGGTCAGGGCAAAGACGGTATCGCGAAGACCCCAGAGTGGGCGTCGACGATTACCGGCATTCCTCAGGCGCGTATCGTGCAGCTGGCGCGTGAAATCGCCGGCGCAAAACCTGCCTATATTTCTCAGGGATGGGGCCCGCAGCGCCATGCTAACGGCGAGCTGGTTTCTCGCGCGATTTCCATGCTGGCGATCTTAACCGGCAACGTTGGAATCAACGGCGGGAATACCGGCGCGCGTGAAGGCTCTTACTCGCTGCCGTTTGAGCGCATGCCGACGCTGGATAACCCGGTTGAAACAAGTATTTCCATGTTTATGTGGACCGATGCGATTGAGCGCGGAGCGGAAATGACCGCACTACGCGACGGCGTGCGTGGTAAAGATAAGCTCGACGTCCCCATCAAAATGGTCTGGAACTATGCCGGTAACTGCTTGATTAACCAGCATTCAGAAATCAACCGTACCCATGACATCCTCCAGGATGACAAAAAGTGCGAGATGATTGTGGTCATTGATTGCCATATGACCTCGTCTGCGAAATATGCCGATATTCTGCTGCCGGATTGTACCGCCTCGGAGCAGATGGATTTTGCCCTCGATGCTTCCTGCGGCAACATGTCCTACGTGATTTTTGCCGACCAGGCCATCAAACCGCGTTTTGAGTGCAAAACCATCTATGAGATGACTACCGAGCTGGCGAAGCGCATGGGCGTTGAGCAACGCTTCACCGAAGGCCGCACTCAGGAAGAGTGGCTGCGTCACCTCTATGAGCAATCCCGTAAAGCGATCCCGGCGCTGCCGCCGTTTGATGAATTCCGCAAGCAGGGGATCTTCAAACAGCGCGATCCGCAAGGCCACCACGTTGCCTATAAGGCTTTCCGTGAAGATCCTGCCGCCAATCCGTTAACGACCCCGTCAGGGAAAATTGAAATTTACTCTGCGCAGCTGGCGGAAATCGCGGCGACCTGGGAGCTGAAAGAAGAGGATGTTATCGACCCGCTGCCGATCTACAGCCCTGGGTTTGAAAATTATGACGATCCGCTGGCTAAAAAATATCCGCTGCAGCTGACCGGCTTTCACTACAAAGCCCGCACTCACTCCACCTACGGCAACGTTGACGTACTGAAAGCCGCGTGCCGTCAGGAGATGTGGATCAACCCACTTGATGCGCAGAAGCGCGGTATCGCCAATGGCGATCGGATCCGCATTTTTAACGATCGCGGTGAAGTGCATATCGAAGCCAAAGTGACCCCGCGAATGATACCGGGCGTGGTCGCGCTGGGTGAGGGGGCCTGGTATAACCCGGACGCCGGTCGCGTGGATCAGGCTGGCAGCATTAACGTGCTGACCACCCAACGCCCATCGCCGCTGGCGAAAGGCAATCCATCGCATACCAACCTCGTCCAGGTTGAAAAGCTGTAAGGAGTGACCGATGACAACTCAATATGGATTTTTTATTGATTCCGCCCGTTGCACCGGTTGCAAAACCTGCGAACTGGCATGCAAAGACTACAAAAACCTCACGCCGGAGGTGAGTTTCCGTCGTATCTACGAATACGCGGGCGGCGACTGGCAGGAAGATAACGGTGTCTGGCAGCAGAACGTGTTTGCCTATTACCTCTCTATCGCCTGCAACCATTGTGAAGATCCGGCCTGCACCAAAGTTTGCCCGAGCGGGGCGATGCATAAACGTGAAGATGGCTTTGTCGTTGTCGATGAGGATGTCTGTATCGGCTGTCGCTATTGCCATATGGCCTGCCCGTACGGCGCGCCGCAGTACAATGCGGCAAAAGGGCATATGACCAAATGCGACGGCTGCCACGAACGCGTCGCCGAGGGCAAAAAGCCGATTTGCGTGGAGTCCTGTCCGCTCCGCGCGCTTGATTTTGGCCCGATTGAAGAGCTGCGTAAAAAACACGGCCAGCTGGCTGCCGTTGCGCCGCTGCCTTCGGCCCACTTCACTAAACCAAGTATTGTGATTAAACCTAACGCCAACAGCCGACCGTGTGGAGATACCACCGGCTATCTGGCTAACCCGAAGGAGGTGTGAGATGGGGAGTGGATGGCATGAATGGCCGCTGATTATTTTCACGGTCTTTGGTCAGTGCGTGGTGGGCGGCTTTATTGTACTGGCTCTGGTGCTCATGAAAGGCGACTTATCGCGTGAACAGCAGCAGCGCGTGGTGTGGAGCATGTTTGGCCTGTGGGTGCTGATGGGCGTGGGCTTTATTGCCTCAACCCTGCATCTTGGGTCGCCCATGCGCGCGTTTAACTCGCTCAATCGCGTAGGGGCCTCGTCGCTCAGCAATGAAATCGCCAGCGGGGCGCTTTTCTTTGCTGTCGGCGGTATTGGCTGGCTGCTGGCGGTGGTCAATAAGCTACCGGCGGGACTGCGTCATCTCTGGCTGATTATTACCATGGTGCTGGGGGTTATCTTTGTCTGGATGATGGTCCGCGTCTATAACACTATTGATACGGTACCCACCTGGTATACGGTCTGGACGCCGCTGAGTTTCTTCCTGACGATGTTTATCGGCGGTCCGCTGCTGGGATATCTGCTGCTGCGCGTTGCGGACGTTACCGGCTGGGCGATGCGCCTGCTGCCGGCGGTGACCCTGCTGGCGCTGGTGATTAGCGCGAGCGTGGGGCTAATGCAGGGAAGCGAGCTGGCGACAATCCATAGCTCCATCCAGCAAGCTTCCGCGCTGGTGCCGGACTACGGCTCGCTAATGGCCTGGCGTCTGGTTGCGCTGGCGTTGGCCCTGGTCTGCTGGATCGCTCCGCAGCTCAAAGGCTATCAGCCCGCATTGCCGATGCTGGGGCTGGCTTTTGTGCTAATGCTGGTCGGCGAGATGATCGGCCGCGGCGTCTTCTACGGCCTGCATATGACCGTAGGGATGGCAATCGCCAGCTAACCGCCCTTTATCGCGCCAGGATATTACTTTCTGGCGCGATAAAAAGTGCGGTCGATTCATGAAATATTTCTACCGATACTCCCACCTCATTTTCCTAATAAATTAATAAAAACAATGGAATAATATAAACAACTATTCTGTTGCCGATCCGCTGGATAAAAAACTTCTATCGTACGCCCGCAAACCGCGTCACGCCTGATTTCAGGTGGATTGACAATGTTTGCAGCAGTGGCATGATGCGCACGAAATCTGAACTCCATCACGGTTTATATCCATGACCATCTACACCCGGCCAGTGCAAATGTTGCTCTGTGGCCTGCTTCTGTTGACCCTGGCGATAGCGGTTTTAAATACGCTTGTCCCGCTTTGGCTCGCCCATGAAAATATGCCGACCTGGCAGGTCGGCATGGTAGGGTCGTCCTACTTTACCGGTAATCTGGTGGGGACATTGCTCGCCGGATGGGTGATTAAGCGTCTGGGTTTTAATCGTAGCTATTATCTGGCATCCATTATTTTTGCCGTGGGCTGCGTTGGGCTCGGCATTACGCTTGGCTTCTGGAGCTGGTTCAGCTGGCGCTTTATCGCGGGCGTCGGCTGCGCGATGATTTGGGTGGTGGTGGAGAGCGCGCTGGTCTGTAGCGGCACTTCGCGGAGCCGCGGTCGCCTGCTGGCGGCGTATATGATGATTTATTACGTTGGCACGGTGCTGGGCCAGTTAATGGTCAGCAAACTGCCGACGGATGTGATGAGCGTCCTGCCGTGGGTGACGGCGCTGGCTCTGGCGGCCATTCTGCCGCTGCTGTTTGCTCGCGTGGCGACTCGGGGCGATGAGCCGCACGAACCGGCGCGTATCTGGCCAATGTTAAGGCTGCGTCAGGCCCGTCACGGGGTCAACGGCTGCATTATTTCCGGTATCGTGCTCGGCTCGCTGTATGGCCTGATGCCGCTGTGGCTTAACCACCAGGGCGTCAGCGATTCCGGCATCGGCTTCTGGATGGCGGTGATGGTGAGCGCAGGCATCGTTGGGCAGTGGCCGATTGGTCGGCTCGCCGATCGCTACGGTCGCCTGCTGGTTCTACGCGTCCAGGTGTTTGTGGTGATTCTCGGCTGTCTGGCGATGTTAAGCCAGGCCGCAATGGCGCCTGCGCTGTTCGTGCTGGGCGCTTCCGGCTTCACGCTCTATCCGGTCGCTATGGCCTGGGCCTGTGAAAAAGTGGAGCGTCATCAGCTGGTGGCGATGAACCAGGCGCTGTTACTGAGCTATACCGTGGGCAGCCTGCTTGGGCCAACGCTGACCGCGATGCTGATGCAGAATTTCTCTGACAATCTGCTGTTTATCATGATAGCCAGCGTGTCCTTCATCTACCTGCTGACGCTGCTGCGCAAAGCGGGGCATCACCCTACGCCGGTTGCTCACGCCTGATTGTGGTCGAAAATAGCCAGGAGAGGCGCCCCTGGCTATCGATTAATGCGAAGCGAGAAGCGCTTCAAGCTGGGCCTGATTGTGAACCTCGGTGAATCGCCGTAGTCTGTCCTCCTCATCCAGCCAACTGACTAACCGCTGGATTGTCTGAATATGCTGTTCGCTATCGGCCGCCGCCAGTACGACTATCAGCCGAATACCGGGATGCTGCGGAAAATCAACGGCCTTGCTACAGCAAAGCAGCGAAAGCGCGCTGTTTCTGCTCAGCACTCCGGCTTCCGGTCGCGCGTGCGGTAGCGCAAACGCCGGGCTCAGTATATACCAGGGACCATCCTGCTCCGTGGCGCTGATAATAGCCCTGGCATAGCTTCCGGTGATTTTTCCCTGCTGCTCAAGCGGGCGGCAGGCGAGCTGAACGGCGCTGCGCCAGTTCAGGCTGTCGCTGGTGAACTGACAGGCGGAAAATAGCGTCTCTTCCATATATGTTCCCTTTACGCGCGAGCTGACCGGCTCGCCTGGTGGTTAGCGTAGAGCGTTAAATAGCGCTTCTCCCGAGATGCCGTATTTCGCTTTTAGCTGCCTGCTATTACCCGATTCGGTAAATGTGTCCGGCGTTCCCAGCCGAGTGAGGCGGGCCGGATGCGCCTTTTGCGCCAGGGTTTCCGCGATCAGTCCGCCGAGGCCGCCGTTTACCGTGTGATTTTCAAGCGTAGCGATAAGCGGGCAGCCTTCAACCAGCCGATAAAATGCCTGCTCGTTAAAGGGCTTGAGGGTTGCAACGTGAATAAGCTTGCCTTTTTTGCCGCTGGCGATCAGCTTTTCATAGCCATCGGTAGCCTGCTCCAGCACCGTCCCTTCAAACAGAATCGCGAAATCGGCGCCGCTATCGGCGATGGCGGCGATATCGCTGACCCGCGGAACGACGCTTTTATCGCGAACCGGCATCGGCTCGCGCGCCACGCGAATATAGACGGGGCCCTTTATTTTGGCCGCTTGCTCAAAGGCCTCGGCGATCTCCTCCGCATCTGCCGGGGTCAGAATGGTTAATCCCGGGAGGACGCGGGTCAGCGCTAAATCCTCCAGCGCATGATGCGAAGCGCCGTCCGGACCATCATCCATACCGGGGTGGCTACCGACGAGTTTAATATTGGCTTTGGCATAGCACGCCTGCCGCAGCTGGGTCCAGGCGGTGCCGGTGACGAACATGGCAAAGTTGACGTAGAAGGGCATAAAGCCCTCCAGCGCCTGGCCGACCGCGAAGCTCATGGCGGAACCTTCCGCAATGCCCATTTCGAAAAAAGCCTCTGGATAGACGGCCTGAAACTGGTCAGTACGGGTGGAGCTGGCTAAATCGCTGTCGATAACAACGACGGGATAGCCCTTTTCTTTAAGGTCAATCAGGGCATTACCGATCTCATCACGGGGCGCTTTCATCACTGTAACTCCTCCATTGCCTGCTGAAATTGTTCTTTACTCGGGGTTTTTGAGTGCCAGTCGCCGTTGTTTTCCATATAGCTGACGCCGGAGCCTTTGGTGGTGTGCGCCACGATAGCGACAGGTTTACCTTTCAGGTGGCGGGATAGCATCAGGGTATCGGCAACCTGATGCATATCATTGCCGTTATGCAGTTCCAGTACATGCCAGCCAAAGCTGCGGATTTTGTCCGCCAGCGGCTCGAGGTTAACGACTTCATTGACCGGATCGTGGGAAGAGAAGCCGTTGTAATCGATGATGGCGACCAGGTTATCCATTTTCATATGCCCGGCCTGCTGTAGCGTCTCCCAGATTTGGCCTTCATGCATTTCACCATCGCCAACGATGGCAAACACCCGGTGCGGATCGTTGCGCCGCTTTTTGGCGGCCGCCATACCCAAAGCAATCGACAGCCCCTGGCCCAGCAGGCCGGTCGTTGCATCGACCTCGGGTAGCGACTTTATGCTCGGGTGACCCTGCAGACGCGAGTTGATCTGTCGGAACGTAGAGAATTCGCTGCGATCGATCTTCCCTTTTTGGTACAGCATGGCGTACTGCGCGGCGACGGCGTGGCCTTTACTCATCACCACGCGCGAGCGGGGAGAGGCGGCCAGATCGACCTCTTGATAATAGAGCCAGGTAAGAATGTCGATTATCGATAATGCTCCGCCCGGATGGCCAATTCCGGACTCGTAAATCAGGGTGACGATCTCGCGGCGGGCGGCAAGCGCGTGGGATTTCAGTTCATCAATGTTCATGTTCTTTCCTTCTTAGGGCAGCATTTTGCCGATGTAGTACACGACCAGACCCAGCGCGACGAAGTCGGTTTCCGGGAAGCTGGTGCCTGAAAGACCGACGGACTCCATAATCGGGTAAATCAGCGCGGGGCCGATGCCGATCAGGATCCCGGTGATGAAGCTCCCGGCAATCGCGCCTTTCCAGCCGCCGGAGGCATTACCAAATACCGCTGCGGTCGCGCCGATGAAGAAGTAGGGGATGGCTACCGGGATAATCACGGTCTGGCCAAGGATCGCCAGAAAGCCCATCACCACCAGCCCGCCGACAAACGAAGAGATAAACCCCAGCACCGTGGCGGTCGGGGCGTAGGGAAAGACCACCGGACAATCAAGCGCGGGTTTGGCGTTAGGGATAAACTTTTCCGAGATGCCAAGGAAGGCCGGAACAATTTCTGACAGCAGCAGGCGTACGCCGGTAATAATGATGTACAGCGAGGCGGTAAAGGTCAGCGACTGAAAGAGCGGGTAAACCAGCCAGTGCATCCCGCCGGCCGCAGCGGTGACCGCGGCTTTCCCGGCAGCGAGCGCGGCGATGTAATAGAAAATGCTCACCGAGATCGACACTGAGACGATGTAGTCTTTAAAGATCCCCAGCCAGCCGGGGAGATTCAGCTTTTCGGTAGATTGTTTAGGATCGCCGACCTTTGAGCCGATCCAGCCGGATGCGGCGTAGGCCAGGGTGACGTAGTGCCCCATCGCGATCTCATCGTTACCGGTAATTTTTCGCATCCACGGCTGCGCAATAGCCGGATAGAGGCAGGCGGCGAGACCCAGCAGGACGGAGCCGACAATGATGGTCGTCATGTCGCTGTAGCCCAGCGCCTTCAGCGTCACGGTAAGCAGCGCGGAGAGATAAAGGTTATGTTGCCCGGTCAGAAAGATGTATTTAAACGGCGTCACGCGGGCAAAGAACAGGTTCCAGCCAAAGCCAATCACCATGATTAGCGATACGCACATGGCGAATTTGGTTTGCGCCAGTCCGGTTAGCGCTTCCGCCAGCGGCATTACGCCCTTAAGGCCAAATCCATCGCTGAATAAGGTCTGAAAATTACCCAGGGAAGTGACCGCCAGACCGGCGCCGCCGGCGAAAACCAGAAAACCGACGATGGTCTTGAAGGTGCCGGAAAGCACTTTTTCAATCGGCTTACGTTGGATTAACAGGCCGATTAATGCAATAAAGCCAACTAAAAGTGGGGTTACGCCCAGAATGTCGAATACAATAAATCTGAGGAAATCCATATTGCCTCCGGGAGAGGTTAGTTGCTTTGAACGATGTCAGTGAGCGCAGACTCCATCTCTTCACTGTTCATCAGGTCGGTAATGCCGACAGCTCTGAATCCGGCGGCTTCGACTTCATCGGTGAGATCGCGCATAGTGATGACAAAATCAATGTCTCGCCAGGTGCGTAAGCCTGAGAGGACGTCGTGTTCCAATTCGATATCCCAGCCGTGTTTGTCGATGATTTTTTGGGCTTTGATTTTGAGCATTAAGGAGCTGCCCATACCGGTACGACAGACTATGAGACCTTTCATTCGATGTTCTCCTGTGTGTAAAAATAATTATTTTTATTTGTTTATGTGAGATAATAATTATTATCTTTACCGCAGGCCGAAAGATGTGACTGTGTTTGCATTTTGAGCAAATAGGGCGAAAAATGAGCTATATAGACAACAACTTGTTGATTAGCATAAGAAATGGAGCTTCAGGGCTAAGCCCAATACTGGAGAAAGTGGGCCGTTTTATTACGGAGAATCCTGACTTTGTGATGCGTCACACGATTTCAGAACTGGCCGACTCCATTGATACCAGTGAGGGCAGCATCACCCGTTTTTGTCGGGCCTTTGGTTTTAAAGGTTTCTCGGATTTCAGAACCGCGCTGGCGATGGAGCAGGGCGCCGCGCGTTTGGAAGATAGCGGTAGCCACGAGAGCGAAGAGATTGCGCCGGTGCTGGCGAGCATTCGCGACAGTAATGCCATTGTCGATAGCCAGGAGCTGAAAGCCGCGGCTGACTGGCTTAACGCCCTGAACAGCATCGCTATCTATGCCGTGGGCACGGCGGTGCCGGTGGCGTTATTCCTGCAGATGAACCTCATCAATATGGGTAAGGCGGCAAGCTTTGTCGATCGCTCCTACCCGGCGGCGATGCCGTTGCTTTCTGATAACCAGAAAACCGGCATTATTGTGGTGCATAGCGAACAGGCGTCGGCGGATATGATGCAGGCCCTGTCGCTGGCAAAGCAGCAGGGCGTTAAAATATTGTCGCTGACCCGCGGGACGTTTGCGCCGCTGGCCCGTTTGTCTGACTGGAATCTTCAGGCGGCGGTGGCCCTACAAGGGGAAGGCGAATCGGGGTTTGCGGAAATTGCCGGGGCAATGATGGTGGCTGACCGGATACTGAGCGCGCTTGAAGAGCAGGATGAACGCTATGCGGAATATCGTAAAGCGCATCAGAAGCGGATTTTCTCAATTGAGAGCGTGGCGAATAAGCTGTCGGAATATTTTATGTCCTGATGCTTATCGCTGGAGGAGAAACCCGGTAGCGCAAGGTCTACCGGGAGATAACCTTAGTACATCACCTTATGACCGTACTGCTCGAGAATACCCTTCACGCGTTCCATGGTCTCTTTCTTCGGCGGATGGACGCCATCCAGCTTGTACTCTTCGCCCATGGCTACCCATTTGTGTTTGCCCAGCTCGTGGTACGGCAGCAGTTCAATCTTCTCGACGTTGCCCATGTCACGGGTAAACTCGCCCAGGCGATGCGCGGAATCGTCGTCGTCGGACCAGCCCGGGACCACAACGTAGCGGATCCAGACGTTGATGTTTTTGTTTGACAGGTAACGGGCAAACTCCAGCGTCCGATGGTTAGAGACGCCAACCAGATTCTGGTGAATTTCATCATTCATTTGCTTGAGATCGAGCATCACCAGATCGGTGACTTCCAGCAGTTCATCAATAACCGGGTCGTAGCGGCGCACAAAGCCGTTGGTATCGAGACAGGTATGAATACCTTCTTTCTTGCAGGCGCGGAACCAGTCGCGAACAAATTCGGCCTGCAGGATAGCCTCGCCGCCGGATGCCGTCACGCCGCCGCCGGAAGCGTTCATAAAGTGGCGATAGGTCACCACCTCTTTCATCAGCTCTTCAACGGTAATCTCTTTGCCGCCGTGGGTATCCCAGGTGTCGCGGTTGTGGCAATAGAGGCAGCGCATCAGGCAGCCCTGGAAGAAGGTGATAAAGCGGATCCCCGGGCCATCGACGGTGCCACAGGATTCAAAGGAGTGAATGCGACCAATTGTTGACATTGCGGTGATATCTCCGAATTTGGCCCATCCGGGGCCTATGTAGATGCACAGCTCAAAGGCTATGTCGAGTCTGTTTTGGCTGTTATCCATAAAGTATAGACAGCAGACAAAAGAGACTGGGGCAGGATGATATTGCTAAAAAGGCCCCACTTGCGTGGAGCCTTTATTGTACGCTTATTACTGTACGATTTCAGTCAATACCATTACATGGTCTGAGTGAAGGTACGAGTAATCACGTCCTGCTGCTGTTCTTTAGTCAGGGAGTTAAAACGTACTGCGTAGCCGGATACGCGGATGGTCAGCTGCGGATATTTTTCCGGGTTTTCCATCGCGTCGAGCAGCATCTCGCGGTTCATGACGTTGACGTTCAGATGCTGACCGCCTTCGATGGACGCTTCGTGGTGGAAGTAACCATCCATCAGGCCGGCGAGGTTAGTTTTACGCACTTCGTCGTCTTTGCCCAGCGCGTTCGGCACGATAGAGAAGGTGTAAGAAATACCATCTTTCGCGTAAGCAAACGGCAGTTTCGCAACGGAGGTCAGAGAGGCAACAGCACCTTTCTGGTCACGACCGTGCATCGGGTTAGCACCTGGTCCGAACGGAGCGCCAGCGCGACGACCGTCAGGGGTGTTACCGGTTTTCTTACCATACACAACGTTAGAGGTGATGGTCAGCACGGACTGAGTCGGGATAGCGTTGCGGTAGGTGTGCAGTTTCTGAATTTTCTTCATGAAACGTTCAACCAGGTCAACGGCCATATCATCGACGCGAGAGTCGTTGTTACCAAACTGCGGGTATTCACCTTCGATTTCGAAGTCGACAGCCAGACCGTTTTCGTCACGAATCGGTTTAACTTTCGCATATTTGATTGCGGACAGGGAGTCAGCCGCAACGGACAGACCTGCGATACCGCATGCCATGGTGCGGATAACATCACGGTCGTGCAGCGCCATCAGTGAAGCTTCGTAGCTGTACTTGTCGTGCATGTAGTGGATGATGTTCAGCGCAGTGACGTACTGTTTAGCCAGCCAGTCCATGAAGTGATCCATGCGCTCCATCACTTCGTCGAAGTTCAGGACGTCGCCTTTGATCGGTTCAGATTTAGGACCAACCTGCATTTTCAGTTTTTCATCAACGCCGCCGTTGATTGCGTACAGCATGGTTTTCGCCAGGTTAGCGCGAGCACCGAAGAACTGCATTTGCTTACCAACAACCATCGGGCTTACGCAGCAAGCGATAGCGTAGTCATCGTTGTTGAAGTCAGGACGCATCAGATCATCGTTCTCGTACTGCAGAGAAGAGGTATCGATGGACACTTTCGCAGCGTATTTTTTGAAGCTCAGCGGCAGTTTTTCAGACCACAGAATGGTGATGTTCGGCTCCGGAGACGGCCCCATGGTGTACAGGGTGTTCAGGAAACGGAAGCTGTTTTTGGTGACCAGAGTACGGCCGTCAACGCCCATACCGCCGATAGATTCGGTTGCCCAAATCGGGTCGCCAGAGAACAGTTCATCATATTCAGGAGTACGCAGGAAACGAACCATACGCAGTTTCATGACCAGGTGGTCAATCATTTCCTGTGCGTCTTGCTCGGTGATTTTACCGGCTTTCAGGTCACGTTCGATGAAGATGTCCAGGAAGCTGGAGGTACGACCGAAGGACATTGCTGCGCCGTTCTGAGATTTAACGGCAGCCAGGTAACCGAAGTAGGTCCACTGGATAGCTTCCTGAGCGGTGGTTGCAGGACCAGAGATATCGCAGCCGTATTTAGCCGCCATTTCTTTGATCTGACCCAGCGCGCGGTGCTGTTCAGAGATTTCTTCACGCAGACGGATGGTTGCTTCCAGATCTTCGCCGTTTTCCAGTTTCTCTTGCAGAGAAACGAACTGAGCGTATTTGTCTTTCATCAGGAAGTCGATACCGTACAGCGCAACGCGACGGTAGTCACCGATGATACGACCACGGCCATAGGCATCCGGCAGACCAGTCAGAACGCCAGATTTACGGCAGTTCAGGATGTCTTTGGTGTATACGTCAAACACGCCCTGGTTATGAGTTTTGCGGTATTCGGTGAAGATTTTCTTCAGCATCGGGTCCAGCTCGCGATCGTACGCTTTGCAGGAACCTTCTACCATTTTGATACCACCGAACGGGATAATCGCACGTTTCAGCGGCGCTTCAGTCTGCAGGCCAACGATTTTCTCGAGACCTTTCTCGATGTAGCCAGCGTCATGAGAAGTGATGGTGGACGCAAGGGAAGTATCAAAATCAACAGGCGCGTGAGTGCGGTTTTCCTGTTTAACGCCTTCCATTACGGTGTCCCACAGCTTGGTGGTCGCGTCAGTTGCGCCAGCCAGGAAGGACTCGTCACCTTCGTACGGGGTATAGTTTTTCTGGATGAAGTCGCGTACGTTGACTTCGTTCTGCCAGTCACCTTTCGCAAAACCTTCCCAGGCTGTGGCTAACTTTTCATTAAGCTCGGACATGTAACACCTACCTTCTTAAGTGGATTTTTTATTTACTGCCTGAAACAACCCTTAGTGATGGTCGTCGCCACGCAGGTAAATGACCCAGTATGTCAACCCAACCAGCAGACCACCGCCGATGATGTTCCCGATAGTTACCGGAATCAGGTTATCAGTGATGAAGTTCATGACGGTCAGGTGAGAGAAACTTTCCGGAGTTGAACCAACTGCGGTCCAGAATTCCGGGCTTGCAAAGTCGCGGATAACGATACCCAGCGGGATCATAAACATGTTCGCGATACTATGCTCAAACCCGCTGGCAACAAACATTGCCACCGGTAAAACCATAATCATGGCTTTATCCATCAGGCTACGGCCGGAGTAACTCATCCATACCGCAAGGCAGACCATCAGGTTTGCCAGGATACCCAGGCACACGGCTTCAACAAAAGTATGGTGCATTTTGTGGTCGGCGGTTTGCAGAACGTTAAGTCCCCATTGACCGTTGGCAGTCATATATTCGCCTGAAAGCCACATCAGCAATACAAACAGTAAGCAACCAATCAGGTTACCAACATAGACGTTGAGCCAGTTTTTCGCCAGTTGACCCCATGTGATTCTTCCGCTGGCTTTCGCGACAACGATAAGAACGGTTGAGGTAAACAGGTCGGCACCGCAAATAACGCAGAGAATCAAACCCAGTGAGAAGCAGATGCCCCCAATCAGTTTGGCAACCCCGAATGGCATCCCGGCCGTGCCGGTTGTCGCGGTAATATAGAAAACAAAAGCGATAGAGATGAAGACACCTGCGGTGATAGCCAGATAAAACGTCTTTATCGGATGTTTTGTCGCTTTATAGACGCCCGCTTCTTCGGCGACTTTCGCCATGGCAGCAGGGAGTAAAAGATCAAAAGGGTTGTCAGCTTTCACACTAACTCTCTCTTTATGTAAGTTGGCGGTGAGATACTAACAAAGCATTATAGAAGGGAATTTGATGTAGATCATATCCTACCGGAACTATAGGCCTTTTTAGTGTGTGGATTTGCTTATTTATTGAGTTAACTTTTTGTTTTTTAATAAAAAAATAAATTTTAAAATTTACAAATAATGTTGATTATTTTCATTTTGCCCCCGTTTTTCGGTTAATTAAAATGGGGTATTTTTATTAAAATTAACAATATTTGCGGCAGTATTTTATTATTTCTCACCACTAATTAACTTTATAGCTACAACATCGGCGGAAATAGTGCAAAACAGGAAAAAGGGGTCGCAGTCGACCCCCTGTTATCGTCATTTTAACGGAAGAAACGCTTTATTTCGCCCAAAATGCGGCTTTCGCGCGCTGTAGCTTTTCATAGGCCTTCAATAACGACTGATGAGCCGGGAAAGCCATCAAATCGCTGTCAACGGCCTGCAGCCCATAAAACGGTGCTTCTCCGCTGAGCGCGGCGCTGGCAGCTTCTACGGCATCGGCGCCGTACATGCGCACAAAAGCGTTCAGATACTGCAGCGGCTGACGCTCTTCTTCCTGGCTCAGTAGCAGCAGGGTTTGCAGGCAGCGGTAGTAATTGGCGCGCTCGGCGCTAAAGATGGAGGCGTTGAACTCCATCGTCCACTCGGTCCAGATCAACGCCTGCTCGAGATCGCCGCCCGCCAGCGCCAGCATTGCTTTCAGCTCGCCAATGCGCAGGGTATACCAGCCGTTGTCTTTGCCGGTCGCCAGACCCAGCAGTTCGCGCACGCGGGTGAAATCATCGAGGCCTTCATCGTCCATTTGTTCGATAAGCGCCAGATAATCTTCTTTTTCCCACTCGCTTTCCGGCAGGGAAAGAATCGTTTCCCGCAGAGGCGCGCCCATGCTGTTATTCGCCAGCCAAAGGTCTTCCGCCGGATAGATATCAGACATGCCCGGGACAATGATTCGGCAGGCGTAGACGCTCAGGTGTTCGTAATCGGCGATGTAAACTTCTTTATCTTCTTGTTTAAAGATAGCCATCAGAGTGGCGAACTCTTCATCCGTGGTCCCGGAGAAGCTCCAGTCCACGAACGGATAGTCGGCATCCTGCTTAAACATATCCCAGGAGATCAGGCCGCTGGAGTCGATAAAGTGCGTTTCAAGGTTCGCATGTTCGGCGACTTCTTCATCATCGAAGGTTGGCGGCGTGAAAACGTCGAGATCTTTCAGGCTGCGGCCCTGTAGCAGTTCGGTAACGGTACGTTCCAGCGCCACGCCGAAATCGGGATGTGCGCCGAAAGAGGCGAAACAGGTGCCGTTAGCCGGGTTAAACAGTACGACGCAGATAACCGGATATTTGCCGCCGAGCGAACCATCATATGCGAAAATCGGGAATCCTTCGGCCTCCAGCTTATTGATCGATTCTACTACGCCCGGATACCGCGCCATCACCTCCGCAGGGATCTCCGGCAGGCTGATGCTCTCGGCGATAATGCGGTTCTTAATATGGCGTTCAAACACTTCCGAAAGCCCCTGAACGCGGGCTTCGTTGCGGGTGTTGCCCGCGGACATCCCGTTAGAAACGTACAGGTTGCCGACGATATTCATCGGAATATAGATCGTTTCACCATCAGACTGACGGGTGAACGGCAGGCCACAGACGCCGCGCTCGTCATTACCAGACTGCAGATCCACCAGCATGCTGGCGGTTAACTGCTCGTCAGGATCGTAGAACGCGCGCAGGCGGGCATCCAGCAGGCCTTCCGGCACGTCGTCATCGTCGGTTAACGGGAACCATTTTTCATTAGGGTAATGGACGAAAGGGCCATTCGCGATGGTCTCGCCCAGCCAGAAATCGGCAAAGAAATAGTTAGTCAAGAGGCGCTCAAAGTACTCTCCGAGCGCGGAGGCCAGCGCGGCTTTTTTGGTGGCGCCTTTGCCGTTGGTGAAGCACAGGGCGCACTCTTTATCGCGGATATGCACTGACCAGACGTGCGGTACCGGGTTGAGCCATGAGGCCTCTTCAATATCAAATCCGAGGTCGAGCAACTTCTGCTGGAAGCGAGCGATGGAATCTTCCAGGGCGGCATCTTTGCCGGGTATAAATGTTTGAGTCATGGCGGTCACTTTTATCGTACGTAAAGCGCGCAATGATACGGGTTTTAGATGACGGGTGCTATCTCCATCGTCTGGCTATGCTTATGTCACTCAATAACTGTTCAGGCGTAAAACATGAAGACATTTGACTGGCATCGTATGGCACTGGATAAAGTGCCCGTGGAATTTCTGGCCGAGGTGGCATTACGGAGCCTCTACACCTTCGTACTGGTATTTATTTTTCTCAAGATAACCGGGCGGCGGGGCGTTCGTCAGATGTCTCTGTTCGAAGTGCTCATCATTTTGACTCTCGGTTCGGCCGCGGGCGACGTCGCATTTTACGATGACGTCCCTATGCTGCCGGTACTGGCGGTTTTTATTACGCTGGCGCTGCTGTATCGATTGATTATGTGGCTGATGGGGCATAGCGAAAAACTTGAGGATCTGCTGGAAGGCAAGCCGATTATTGTTGTGGAAAACGGCGAGCTGGCATGGGAGAAACTGCAGGCGGAAAACATGACCGAATTTGAATTTTTTATGGAGCTGAGAATCAGCGGGGTTGAACAACTGGGACAGGTGCGGCTGGCTATTCTGGAAACTAACGGCCAGATCAGCCTCTATTTCTACGAGGATGAAGATGTTAAAGCCGGACTCTCCATTCTTCCTTCCCGCTTTACCGATCGTTTTACCACTATTCCCCGGGACGACCATTATGCCTGCGTTCGCTGTAGCGCAATCCTTACGCTACGCGCCGGGGATAAACAATTATGCCCTCGCTGCGCAAATGCAGAATGGTCGAAGGTCAGCCGGGCAAAAAGAGTCACTTGACAGCAATTATGTCGGTTTTATGACGTCAAGCTGGCAGATTCTTTTGTGTGAGCGAGGCCGCATTTCCCCGACGCTCAGTTTTAGCCATTGCGGTGCGTGTCACTGAATGATAAAACCGATAGCCACAGGAATAACTTATGCCCGCGACGGTTCGCGGGTAAATAACATAGCAAGTGGTGAGGGGAAATGGCTCAGGTCTATAACTTCAGTTCAGGCCCGGCAATGCTGCCGGCGGAAGTACTCAAACTGGCGCAAAAGGAACTGTGCGACTGGAACGGTTTGGGAACGTCGGTGATGGAAATCAGCCACCGTGGCAAAGAGTTCATTAAGGTGGCTGAAGAGGCGGAACAGGATTTTCGCTCCCTGCTCAATATTCCTTCCAATTATAAAGTTTTATTCTGCCACGGCGGCGGTCGCGGACAGTTTGCCGGTATCCCGCTGAACCTGCTTGGCGATAAAACCGTTGCCGACTACGTCGATGCCGGCTACTGGGCGGCCAGCGCGGTAAAAGAAGCGCATAAATACTGCACGCCGAACGTGATCGACGCCAAAATTACCGTTGACGGCCTGCGCGCGGTTAAACCGATGAGCGAATGGCAGCTGACTCCGGGCGCTGCCTACCTGCACTACTGTCCGAACGAAACCATTGACGGTATTGCCATTGAAGAAGCGCCAAACTTTGGCGACGATGTGGTCGTCACGGCGGATTTGTCATCGACGATTTTATCCCGTGAAATTGACGTTAGCCGCTATGGCGTGATCTACGCCGGCGCGCAGAAAAACATCGGCCCTGCTGGTCTGACGCTGATTATTGTGCGCGAAGATCTGCTGGGTAAAGCCAGTGTAGCCTGCCCATCGATTCTGGATTACTCCATTCTGTCCGCCAATGACTCCATGTTTAACACGCCGCCGACATTTGCCTGGTACCTGTCAGGTCTGGTGTTTAAATGGCTGAAAGAGCAGGGCGGGGTTGCCGCTATGGATAAAATCAACCAGCAGAAAGCCGACCTGCTCTATAGCACCATCGATAACAGCGCTTTCTATCGCAACGATGTCGCTGCGGCGAACCGCTCGCGCATGAACGTGCCGTTCCAGCTGGCGGACAGTGCGCTTGATAAACTGTTCCTCGAAGAGTCCTTTGCCGCCGGTCTGCATGCGCTGAAAGGCCACCGCGTCGTGGGCGGCATGCGTGCTTCCATCTATAACGCCATGCCGCTGGCGGGCGTGAAGGCGCTGACCGACTTTATGCAGGACTTCGAACGCCGTCACGGTTAATCGCTGTCGTGTTTTTCATCCCCGCAGCCGCTCTGCGGGGTTTTTATTCTGTTTGTTTGAGAGTTGAGTTTAATGGAATCCCTGACGTTACAACCCATCGCACGCGTAGATGGCACGATTAACCTGCCCGGGTCCAAGAGTGTTTCTAACCGTGCCTTGCTGCTGGCGGCTTTGGCCCGGGGCACTACGGTGCTGACCAACCTGCTGGATAGCGACGATGTACGCCACATGCTGAATGCCCTGAGCGCGCTGGGAGTTCATTATACCCTGTCTTCCGATCGTACTCGCTGTGAAGTCACCGGCAACGGCGGCCCTCTGCAGGCGGCTGAAGCACTAGAACTGTTCCTCGGTAATGCTGGAACGGCGATGCGTCCGCTGGCGGCTGCGTTATGTTTAGGCCGTAACGATATTGTGCTGACCGGCGAACCGCGAATGAAAGAGCGGCCGATTGGCCACCTGGTTGACGCGCTGCGTCAGGGCGGAGCGCAGATTGATTACCTGGAGCAGGAAAACTACCCGCCGCTGCGCCTGCGCGGCGGTTTCAGCGGCGGCCAGGTTGAAGTGGACGGCAGCGTTTCCAGCCAGTTTCTGACCGCGCTGCTGATGGCGGCTCCGCTGGCGCCGCAGGATACCGCGATCGTGATTAAAGGCGATCTGGTTTCCAAACCTTATATCGATATCACGCTGCACCTGATGAAAACCTTTGGCGTTGAGGTTGAAAACCAGTCTTATCAGCGCTTTATCGTGCGCGGCAATCAACACTACCTCGCGCCGGGCGACTATCTGGTGGAAGGCGATGCCTCCTCGGCATCCTACTTCCTCGCCGCTGGCGCGATCAAAGGCGGTACGGTGAAGGTCACCGGTATTGGCCGCAACAGCGTACAGGGTGATATCCGTTTTGCCGATGTGCTGGAAAAAATGGGCGCAACCGTTACCTGGGGCGATGACTTTATTGCCTGCACCCATGGTGAACTGAACGCCATCGATATGGATATGAATCATATTCCGGACGCGGCGATGACGATCGCCACGGCAGCCCTGTTTGCGAAAGGCACCACGACTCTGCGCAACATCTATAACTGGCGGGTCAAAGAGACCGACCGTCTGTTTGCTATGGCCACGGAGCTACGTAAAGTGGGAGCAGAGGTTGAAGAGGGGGAGGATTACATCCGCATTACTCCACCTGCGAAGCTTCAGTTTGCTGAGATCGGCACCTGGAACGACCACCGTATGGCAATGTGCTTCTCGCTGGTGGCACTTTCCGATACGCCGGTCACCATCCTTGACCCGAAATGTACGGCGAAAACGTTCCCGGACTACTTCGAGCAGCTGGCGCGAATCAGTACGCCGGCCTGAATGACGTGAGTTTAAGGTAAAAACGCCGACCATCGTGTCGGCGTTTTTTTATGTCTGCTTGTCGGGCGGGAAACTAAATGCTAGCCTTGGCTGCTTGTAAATGCAGGATTTATAAGCATTTAATATGAAAATCAATGGATGATTGATATGAGAAATACAAAAGTAATGCTGGCTTTAGCGGTTTCCGCCACGTTGTTGGCAGGTTGTAAAAATATGCAGGGGATGGACACCAACGCCCTCGTAAGTTCAGGGATGACGGCCTACAAAGCGGCAACGCTTTCTGACGCTGAAGTCAAAGCGCTTTCCGACGATGCTTGTAAGCAAATGGATAGCGAAAATAAACAGGCCGGCGCTTCAAGTAAGTACACCAAACGTCTGAATAAAATTGCCAAAGCGCTTGGAAATAACATCAACGGTACCCCGGTAAACTATAAGGTTTATATGACGTCAGATGTCAATGCCTGGGCAATGGCCAACGGCTGCGTGCGCGTCTATAGCGGCCTGATGGACATGATGACCGATAATGAAGTTGAAGCTGTACTGGGCCATGAACTGGGTCACGTCGCGCTGGGCCACTCGCGTAAAGCGATGCAAACCGCGTATGCAACCGTCGCCGCGCGTGATGCCATTTCGGCAACCGGCAGAGCGGCTGCAAGTCTGTCAAAATCCCAGTTGGGCGACATTGGCGAGGGGATGATCAACTCAGCCTTCTCTCGTTCGCAGGAGTCGGACGCCGATGATTTCTCTTACGATTTGCTGAAGAAGCGCAAAATCAGCACCCAAGGCTTGGTGGGAAGCTTCGAAAAACTGGCCAGTCTTGACGCCGGGCGTAGCAAATCTCTGTTCGATTCACACCCACCTTCAACAGAACGCGCGCAGCATATTCGCGACCGTATCGCCGCAGATAAACAGTAAAACGACATCATCTTCCGGGCTGTTGCTCTGACAGCCCGCTATAATTGCACAATTCTTCCGCAGGAGATTTCCTGTTATCCGTAATTTACAAGCAATGCTCACTTTCTGTCGTAGAGATGCGTATAATGCGCGGCGTTTATATATTGATGCGCCCTGCTGAAGGAGAAAAAGATGACGGCAACAGTTCCGGTAATCACCATTGATGGGCCTGGCGGTGCGGGCAAAGGCACCTTATGCAAGGCAATGGCAGAAACGCTGGGCTGGCATCTGCTCGATTCTGGGGCGATTTATCGCGTGCTTGCTCTCGCGGCCCTACATCATCATGTGGATGTTGAATCCGAAGAGGCGCTGGTGCCGCTGGCTGCGCACCTGGATGTGCGTTTTGTCTCCACTGACGGTAGCCTGGAAGTGGTTCTGGAGGGGGAGGATGTTAGCGCTGAAATTCGCACTCAGGATGTTGCCAACACGGCATCTAAAGTGGCTGCTTTTCCTCGCGTGCGTGAAGCATTGCTCCGCCGCCAGCGAGCCTTTCGCGAATTGCCGGGCCTGATCGCCGACGGACGCGATATGGGCACCGTCGTATTCCCTGATGCGCCGGTGAAAATTTTCCTTGACGCTTCCGCGGAAGAACGTGCTCATCGCCGCATGCTCCAGTTGCAGGAAAAGGGCTTTAGTGTTAACTTTGATCGCCTTTTATCCGAGATAAAAGAGCGCGACGATCGCGATCGCAATCGTACAGTCGCGCCGCTGATCCCGGCTGCCGATGCCTTAGTTCTTGATTCAACAGAACTAAACATTGAGCAAGTGATTGAAAAAGCGCTACAATATGCGCGCGAAAAACTGGCTTCCGCTTAATCGTCTTATCGAAAAAGCACAAGAGCCTCCGAATTTTAGCAGTACCCCCGCAGCAATGGAGTGTTAGCGGGTATGTTAAACAACCCCATCCGGCATGGAGCCAGGTGGACGTTAAATATGAAACCTGAAGATTAAACATGACTGAATCTTTTGCTCAACTATTTGAAGAATCCTTAAAAACAATCGAAACCCGTCCGGGTTCCATCGTTCGTGGTGTTGTTGTTGCTATCGACAAAGACGTAGTACTGGTTGACGCCGGTCTGAAATCTGAGTCTGCCATTCCGGCAGAGCAGTTCAAAAACGCCCAGGGCGAGCTGGAAATCCAGGTTGGTGACGAAGTTGACGTTGCTCTGGATGCAGTAGAAGACGGCTTCGGTGAAACCCTGCTGTCCCGTGAGAAAGCTAAACGTCACGAAGCTTGGATCACGCTGGAAAAAGCTTACGAAGACGCTGAAACTGTAGTCGGTATTATCAACGGCAAAGTTAAAGGTGGCTTCACTGTTGAGCTGAATGGTATTCGTGCGTTCCTGCCGGGCTCCCTGGTAGACGTTCGTCCGGTGCGCGACACGCTGCACCTGGAAGGCAAAGAGCTTGAATTCAAAGTCATCAAGCTGGACCAGAAACGTAACAACGTTGTTGTTTCTCGTCGTGCCGTTATCGAATCCGAAAACAGCGCAGAGCGCGATCAGCTGCTGGAAAACCTGCAGGAAGGCATGGAAGTTAAAGGTATCGTTAAGAACCTCACTGACTACGGTGCATTCGTTGATCTGGGCGGCGTTGACGGCCTGCTGCACATTACCGATATGGCATGGAAACGCGTTAAGCATCCGAGCGAAATCGTAAACGTTGGCGACGAAATCACTGTTAAAGTGCTGAAGTTCGACCGCGAACGTACTCGTGTATCTCTGGGCCTGAAACAGCTGGGCGAAGATCCGTGGGTAGCTATCGCTAAACGTTATCCGGAAGGTACCAAACTGACCGGTCGCGTGACCAACCTGACCGACTACGGCTGCTTCGTTGAAATCGAAGAAGGCGTTGAAGGCCTGGTTCACGTTTCCGAAATGGACTGGACCAACAAAAACATCCACCCGTCCAAAGTTGTTAACGTTGGCGATGTAGTGGAAGTTATGGTTCTGGATATCGACGAAGAACGTCGTCGTATCTCCCTGGGCCTGAAGCAGTGCAAAAACAACCCATGGCAGCAGTTTGCGGAAACCCACAACAAGGGTGACCGTGTTGAAGGTAAAATCAAGTCTATCACTGACTTCGGTATCTTCATCGGCCTGGACGGCGGCATCGACGGCCTGGTTCACCTGTCTGACATCTCCTGGAACGTTGCAGGCGAAGAAGCAGTTCGTGAATACAAAAAAGGCGACGAAATCGCAGCAGTTGTTCTGCAGGTTGACGCAGAGCGTGAGCGTATCTCTCTGGGCGTTAAACAGCTCGCAGAAGATCCGTTCAACAACTGGGTTGCACTGAACAAGAAAGGCGCAATCGTAAACGGTAAAGTGACTGCAGTTGACGCTAAAGGCGCAACCGTAGAGCTGGCTGACGGCGTTGAAGGTTACCTGCGCGCTTCTGAAGCTTCCCGTGACCGCGTTGAAGATGCAACTCTGGTTCTGAGCGTTGGCGACGACGTTGAAGCTAAATTCACCGGCGTTGATCGTAAAAACCGCGCAATCAGCCTGTCTGTTCGTGCGAAAGACGAAGCTGACGAGAAAGATGCAATCGCAACTGTTAACAAACAGGAAGATGCAAACTTCTCTAACAACGCAATGGCTGAAGCTTTCAAAGCAGCTAAAGGCGAGTAATCTTAGTCTTTCGGGTGACAACAACCTGAATTACGACGAGTTTACTTGACAGATTGCGGGATTCGTCCTGTAATCAAGCACAAAGGGCGGCTACGGCCGCCCTTGTTTAAGCTGTTAGCTAATTTTGCCTTGAAGGAAACCGGAGGAATAATGACCAAGTCAGAATTGATAGAAAGACTTGCCAGCCAGCAATCTCACATTCCTGCGAAAGCAGTGGAAGATGCTGTTAAAGAAATGCTGGAGCATATGGCCTCAACGCTTGCTCAAGGCGAGCGCATTGAAATCCGCGGTTTCGGCAGCTTCTCTCTGCATTATCGAGCACCCCGCACCGGGCGTAACCCAAAAACTGGCGATAAAGTTGAACTGGAAGGTAAATACGTTCCGCACTTTAAGCCGGGCAAAGAATTACGCGACCGCGCCAATATTTACGAAGAGTAAGTTTCGCCGATCGGCGACAACATACTTAAACGTTAAAAAAGCACCCTCGGGTGCTTTTTTTATGACTTTTAATCTCTCTTTGAAGCTACCTCGCAAAACGCAGGTTCTGTTGCACCAGAAAAGTAAATTCTCTGGATAGCGCGATGCAGTTTCTCTCCGTCCTCAGAGACAGCCTGCCTGTTTAGCGTAACACTCCCTCTGACAGGGAGGTGCTCATGCGTTTACCACAACTTGCGGGCTGCGTGATTATCGGTATCCTGCCGCTACTCTGGTTGCCCGTTCTGCCCGGGCGGTGGGTTACCTGGGGGTTAATGGTCCTGGCGCTACTCATTGCGCAATGTCGGCGCAGACCTGCGCAATACGCGGCATTGATAACGCTGTTTTTTGTCTGGGGAGTGCTCAGCGCTCGCCAGACGCTATGGCCGACAGAGAGGTTAACGGACAAGAATCAGCGGGTTGAAGTTGAGCTGACCGCAACGGACGGGCAGACAACGCATCAGGGCAAAATTATTCGTCTGGATGGGCGTCGGCTGTTTCCTGCTCCGGGGATTAGCCTCTACGGCAACTATCTGCCAGAAACGCCCTGCGCAGGCCAGGTTTGGGCCATGACGCTGCGGGCGCGTCCAGTCCACGGTCAGCTCAACGATGGCGGTTTCGATAGCCAACGCTATGCATTAGCGCAGCATCGTCCGTTAACCGGGCGCTTTATCACGGCTGAAATCCGGGAGCGAAACTGCAGTTTGCGAGCGCGTTATCTGGCTTCGCTGAATCACACGCTGGCCGCGTTGCCGTGGCAATCGGTGATGCTAGGGTTAGGCATGGGGGAGCGTCTGGCGATACCTCGCGAGATAAAATCCCTGATGCAGGAAACCGGCATATCGCACCTGATGGCGATTTCTGGCTTACATATCGCGCTGGGGGCTTCTCTGGGCTGGTTGCTGCTCAGGGGCGCGCAATTCTTTCTCCCGTGCCGCTGGCTTGGCTGGCGGGCGCCGCTGCTTATGGGCCTGGCGAGCGCGATATTTTACGCTGGGCTAACCGGCATGCAGCCGCCGGCGCTGCGCACCTGCGTCGCGCTGGCTGCGGGGGGCGCGCTGAGGCTATCCGGAAAACGCTGGTCGCCATGGCAGCTATGGGTCTGCTGCATTGGCGCAATACTGTTTGCCGATCCGCTGGCAATGTTATCCGAAAGCCTGTGGCTATCAGCGTTCGCCGTAGCGGCGCTTATTTTATGGTATCAACTGGCGCCGATGCCGGCCGGCAAAAAGAACTGGCTACTGCGTCAAAGCCTTGCGTTATGCCACCTGCAGATCGGATTGATGTTCCTGCTCGCTCCTCTACAGATCGCTCTGTTTCACGGTATAAGCTTAACGTCCGTGGTCGCCAACTTTATCGCCGTGCCTCTGGTGGCCTTTGTCGTCGTCCCGTTGATCCTGGCAGCCATGTTTTTACACCTCTGCGCGCCGTCTATCATTGAGATGGCGGTCTGGCAATCAGCGGACAGGATCCTGGCTATCTTATTCTGGTTATTACGCCAGCTGCCGCCCGGCTGGCTGGGGCTTGACGCTCGCTGGCTTGGGATAAGCATTGTACCGTGGCTGGCGCTGATCGTCTGGCGCTTTCACGCCTGGCGGACGGCGCCCGCATTTTGCTTGACCTGCCTCGTGCTGCTGAGCAGGCCGTTCTGGCGAAGCGCCTCAGTTGACGAATGGCGAGCCACTATGCTGGACGTAGGGCAGGGGCTGGCGGTGGTCATTGAACGTCAGGGCGCGGCGTTTCTCTATGACACCGGGCTTGCCTGGCCTGATGGCGACAGCGGCCAGCAGATTATTATCCCGTGGCTACGCTGGCACCATTTGCAGCTGGAGGGGATCGTTCTCAGCCACGAGCATCTCGATCACCGCGGTGGGCTCAACTCAGTGTTAAAAGCATGGCCGCAGACAGCGGTGCGCAGCCCGCTGGGCTGGGCTGGTCATTTAGCGTGCCGACGCGGAGAAACCTGGCAGTGGCGAGGCTTAACCTTTCGCGCGCTTTGGCCGCTGCCTGGGGCGACAAAAGCGGGAAATAATCGCTCTTGCGTGGTGCGAATTGACGATGGGCAGTACAGTATTCTGCTGACCGGGGATATTGAAACGCCGGCGGAGCTGGCGATGATTAGCCACTACTGGCAGCATCTTGCGTCTACACTTATCCAGGTTCCGCACCACGGCAGTAATACCTCGTCAGGGATAGCCCTGCTGCGGAGCGTTGGCGGCAAGGCGGCGCTTGCTTCCGCTTCTCGCTATAACGCCTGGCGTATGCCATCAGCGAAAGTGATTCAGCGCTACCGGAATCAGCGTTATCAATGGTTCGATACGCCGCATCAGGGGCAAATTACGGTCGTTTTTTCCCCGGACGGCTGGCAAATCCATGGCTTACGGGATCAAGTTTTACCTCGTTGGTATCATCAGTGGTTTGGCGGGAAGGCGTAGAACGGGTAGAATATGCGGCTATTTCAACACAAGCTGGTTTATTGAATGCAGAACGATAAAGATCTCTCCACGTGGCAGACCTTCCGCCGACTCTGGCCGATTATAGCGCCGTTTAAACCCGGGCTAATCGTTGCAGCGGTAGCGTTAGTGCTTAACGCGGCTAGTGATACCTTCATGCTATCGCTTCTTAAACCGTTATTGGATGATGGTTTTGGTAAAACGGATCGCTCCGTGCTGATATGGATGCCGCTGGTGGTGATCGGGTTAATGATTCTGCGCGGCATTACCAGCTACGTTTCAAGCTACTGTATCTCCTGGGTGTCCGGCAAAGTCGTGATGACGATGCGCCGTCGTTTATTCAGCCATATGATGGGGATGCCGGTTGCCTTCTTTGACAAACAGTCCACCGGGACGCTGTTATCGCGTATTACCTATGATTCTGAGCAGGTCGCGTCCTCTTCCTCCAGCGCGCTGATTACCGTTGTGCGTGAAGGCGCATCGATTATTGGCCTGTTCGTTATGATGTTCTACTACAGCTGGCAACTGTCAGTGATTCTGATCGTGCTGGCGCCGATCGTGTCTATTGCTATTCGCGTGGTCTCGAAGCGTTTCCGTAATATCAGCAAGAATATGCAGAACACCATGGGACAGGTGACGACCAGCGCAGAGCAGATGCTGAAAGGGCACAAAGAAGTGCTGATGTTTGGCGGCCAGGCCGTCGAAACCAAACGTTTTGATAAAGTCAGCAATAAGATGCGTCTGCAGGGGATGAAAATGGTCTCCGCGTCGTCAATTTCTGATCCGATTATCCAGCTGATCGCCTCTCTGGCTCTGGCTTTCGTGCTCTATGCTGCCAGCTTCCCGAGCGTGATGGAGACGCTGACGGCCGGGACCATCACCGTTGTTTTCTCCTCGATGATCGCGCTGATGCGCCCGCTGAAATCGCTGACTAACGTCAACGCGCAGTTCCAGCGCGGGATGGCCGCCTGTCAGACCCTTTTCGCCATTCTTGATTCCGAGCAGGAGAAGGATGAAGGCACGCGGGTTATCGAACGCGCGAAGGGCAACCTCGAATTTAAAAACGTCACCTTCAGATACCCAGGACGCGAAGTCGCCGCCCTGCGCAATATCGACCTGAATATTCCGGAAGGGAAAACCGTGGCGCTGGTCGGGCGCTCGGGCTCGGGCAAGTCGACCATCGCCAGCCTTATTACGCGTTTCTACGATGTTGATGATGGACAGATCTTGCTGGACGGCCACGACCTGCGTGAATACACCCTGAGCTCCCTGCGCGATCAGGTTGCGCTGGTGTCGCAAAACGTCCATCTCTTTAACGATACCGTAGCGAATAACATCGCCTATGCGCGTACCGAAGAGTACAGCCGCGAGCAGATTGAGGAAGCGGCGCGTATGGCTTATGCCATGGATTTTATCAACAAAATGGACAATGGCCTGGATACGATTATCGGTGAAAACGGCGTGATGCTTTCCGGCGGCCAGCGTCAGCGTATCGCAATCGCTCGCGCCCTGCTGCGTAACAGCCCGATCCTGATCCTCGACGAAGCCACATCGGCGCTGGATACCGAATCCGAACGCGCGATTCAGGCCGCGCTGGACGAACTGCAGAAAAACCGCACCTCGCTGGTTATTGCCCACCGTCTGTCGACGATTGAGCAGGCTGATGAGATCGTGGTGGTGGAAGATGGTCAGATCGTTGAGCGCGGCAGCCATACCGATCTGCTTGAGCACAAGGGCGTCTACGCTCAGCTGCATAAGATGCAGTTCGGCGCATGATTGCTCGTATCTGGTCCGGTGAGTCGCCCTTATGGCGGCTGCTGCTTCCGCTCTCCTGGCTCTATGGCCTGGTGAGCGGGTTGATACGGCTTAGCTATAAACTGGGCTGGCGAAAAGCCTGGCGAGCGCCGGTGCCGGTCGTGGTGGTGGGTAACCTGACCGCAGGCGGCAATGGTAAAACGCCGGTTGTCGTCTGGCTGGTGGAACAGCTCCAGCAGCGCGGTATTCGCGTTGGTGTCGTTTCACGCGGCTACGGCGGTAAAGCAGCGAGCTATCCGCTGCTGCTTAATCCGGATACCCGCACCGGGGAAGCGGGGGATGAGCCGGTACTGATTTACCAGCGTACCGGCGCGCCGGTTGCCGTCTCGCCGGTACGCAGCGATGCGGTACAGGCCCTGCTTGCCGCCAAGGATCTTCAGCTTATCGTCACTGATGATGGCCTGCAGCACTATAAGCTGGCGCGCGACAAAGAAATTGTGGTGATTGACGGCGTGCGCCGTTTTGGCAACGGCTGGTGGCTGCCCGCCGGGCCTATGCGTGAGCGCGCTTCGCGTTTACGCAGCGTGGATGCGGTTATTGTTAACGGGGGCCTCGCCCGCCCGGGAGAAATTCCGATGCAGCTTCGCCCCGGACTGGCGGTGAATCTGCTGACCGGTGAACGCCGGGATGTCGCGGCGTTTGACAACGTGGTGGCGATGGCCGGAATCGGCCACCCTCCGCGTTTCTTCGCCACTCTTGAAAGCTGCGGCGTACAGCCGGTCAAAACCGTTGCCCTGGCCGATCATCAGGCATTGACGCAGAGCGCTGTCGCCGCCCTGGCGACAGCGCGGCAAACTCTGCTGATGACCGAAAAAGACGCGGTGAAGTGCCGCGAGTTTGCGCAGGCAAACTGGTGGTATCTCCCGGTCGACGCGATAATGACTGATGAACGCGCGCAGCGGTTGCTCACTGACTTAATTACGCTGGCGCAACGCTGATTTTGTCCATCACCGCTTGCGCCTGAACCCTTAACGGAGTAGCTGCATGCCGGTATTGTCCCTCTCGCTTAAAGATGCCCGCCATCTCCACCTCGCCGCGCAGGGGCTGCTGAAAAAGCCCCGTCGTCGCGCCAGGCCCGAGGACATTCTACAGACCATCAGGCAGATGTCCCTGCTGCAAATCGATACCATCAACGTGGTTGCCCGCAGTCCTTACCTGGTGCTTTTTAGCCGCCTTGGCCGCTATCCTCAGGGCTGGCTGGACGAGGCGCTCCGCGCCGGCGAGCTGATGGAGTACTGGGCGCACGAAGCCTGCTTTTTACCGCGCAGCGACTTTTCGCTGGTGCGTCACCGCATGTTGGCGCCGGATAAAATGGGCTGGAAATATCACAAAGCGTGGATGACCGAGCACGCCGCAGGCATTCAGGAGTTGCTGGCCCATATTGCTGAAAATGGCCCGGTGCGCTCGGCCGACTTCGAGCATCCGCGCAAAGGCGCCAGCGGCTGGTGGGAGTGGAAACCGCATAAGCGCCATCTTGAAGGTTTATTTACCGCCGGTGAAGTGATGGTTATCGAGCGGCGTAATTTTCAGCGCGTTTACGACCTGACCCATCGGGTGATGCCGAACTGGGACGATGCGCGAGATGGGCTCTCTCAGGAGCAGGCTGAAGCCATTATGTTACGCAATAGCGCTCGTAGCCTGGGGATTTTTCGCGCGCAGTGGCTGGCGGATTATTATCGTCTGCGTCAGCCCCCGCTGCCGCTGCTGCTGGCGAGTTGGCAGGATGAGGGGCTGGTGGTGCCGGTTAACGTTGAGACGCTGGGCGAAATGTGGCTTCACCGTGATGCCCTGACGCTGCTGGAGTCCTCTCCCGGCGGCAGGCTCGCCGCCAGCCACAGCGCCGTGCTCTCGCCTTTCGATCCGGTCGTATGGGATCGCAAACGAGCGGAACAGCTGTTTAGCTTTACCTACCGCCTGGAGTGCTACACTCCCGCGCCGAAACGGCAGTACGGCTATTTTGTGTTACCGCTGCTGCACCAGGGGAGACTGGTTGGCAGAATGGACAGCAAAATGCACCGTAAAACCGGCGTGCTGGAAATTATCGCCCTGTGGCTGGAAGAGGGGGTAAAGGTGACGTCCGGGCTGGAGAGCGGGCTAAAACGCGCCATTGATGATTTTGCCCTCTGGCAGGGCGCCGCGCGAGTGACCTGCGGACGGCTACCTCCGGCGCTTTTTGCCGGCCTGCAGCAGGGTTGGGAAATTGACGCCGCCTGAGCCCACGTGTGATATGCTGCTGAAGAATCTATTCGGTCCATCTGGAGGAATCATGGATCACCGTTTACTTGAAATTATCGCCTGTCCGGTTTGTAACGGTAAGCTGTATTACAGCCAGGATAAGCAAGAACTGATCTGCAAACTTGATCGCCTGGCTTTTCCGCTGCGTGAAGGCATTCCCGTACTGCTGGAAACCGAAGCGCGCCCGCTTCCTGTAGAAGAGAGCCAGTCATGAGTTTCGTGGTTATCATCCCCGCGCGCTTTGCTTCTACCCGCCTGCCAGGGAAACCGCTCCAGGATATCAACGGCAAGCCGATGATTGTCCACGTTCTGGAACGCGCGCGCGAATCCGGTGCCGAGCGTATCATCGTTGCTACCGACCATCCGGACGTGGCCCGTGCGGTGGAAGCCGCCGGTGGCGAAGTCTGCATGACGCGTGAAGATCATCAATCTGGTACCGAACGCCTTGCCGAAGTGGTCGAAAAATGCGCCTTCAGCGATGACACCATCATCGTTAACATTCAGGGCGACGAGCCGATGATCCCGCCAGCCATCGTGCGGCAGGTGGCCGAAAATCTGGCGGCAAGCACGAGCGGTATGGCGACCTTAGCGGTGCCAATCCACGATGCGGAAGAAGCGTTTAATCCGAATGCGGTGAAGGTCGTGATGGATGCTGAGGGCTATGCGCTCTACTTCTCACGCGCCACCATTCCGTGGGATCGCGATCGTTTCGCCAAATCCCGCGAGGCTGTTGGCGATTCGCTGCTGCGCCATATTGGGATTTATGGCTATCGCGCCGGATTTATCCGCCGCTATGTTAGCTGGGCACCGAGCCCGCTGGAGCAAATAGAGATGCTCGAGCAGCTGCGCGTGCTGTGGTACGGCGAGAAAATCCATGTCGCGGTGGCGGAAGTGGTTCCCGGTACGGGTGTCGATACACCGGAAGATCTGGAGCGCGTTCGCGCGGAGCTGCGTTAATCCCTCCGTCCCCTCCGCCAGGAGGGGATATCCCCAGGCCGTTATTCCATACTTTTTTACGTCAATTTTGATCTCACCCGATGACAACCCCGGCGCAGGCGCTCATTATGAATCCGGTAGTATTCATAGGGGTAATCAGAAATGGAACAGTTGCGTACCGAGCTGAGCCACCTGCTGGGTGAAAAACTAAGCCGCGTGGAGTGCGTCAGCGAGAAACCCTCGTCGGCGCTGTGGTCGCTATATGATGCACAGGGAAACCCAATGCCGCTGCTGGCGCGCAGCTTTACGACGCCGGGGGTGGCGCGCCAGCTGGCGTGGAAAATATCGACCCTCGCGCGAAGCGGCACCGTGCGTATGCCGGTTGTCTACGGCGTAATGACGCATGAAGAGCATCCCGGCCCCGATGTTCTGCTGATCGAACGGCTGCGCGGCGTCTCGGTTGAAGCCCCCGCCCGCACGCCGGAGCGCTGGGAGCAGCTGCAGGAGCAGATCGTTGAAGCGCTGCTGGCCTGGCACCGGCAGGACAGCGGCGGCTGCGTCGGGATGGTCGATAGTACTCAGGAAAACCTCTGGCCGTACTGGTATCGCCAGCGCGTGGAGGTGCTATGGAGCACGCTGAATCTTTATCATGATACCGGCCTGACGATGCAGGATAAACGCATTCTGTTCCGCACCCGCGAATGCCTTATGGATTTGTTTAAAGATTTCAATGATAACTGCGTGCTGGTACACGGTAGCTTCACGCTGCGCAGCATGCTTAAAGATCCGCGCAGCGATCAGCTGCTGGCGATGGTCGGGCCGGGTATGATGCTCTGGGCGCCGAGGGAATATGAGCTATTCCGTCTGGCCGATAGCGGTCAGGAGGAGGAGCTGCTGTGGCACTATCTCCGGCGGGCGCCGGTGGCGGAAGCGTTTCTCTGGCGGTGCTGGCTGTATCTGCTGTGGGACGAAGTGGATAATCTGGTGAATACCGGGCGCTTTGACCGCACCCGGTTTGATCTGGCGGCTAAATCAATCCTGCCCTGGATCGCCTGAGGATCCTTTCAGCCATTGCCAGATGCGGCCTAGCGTTTCGTAACCCACCCGATCGCTATGCATGAGCCAAACGGGCGAAGGAATTGCTCGCTCCCATGGGTTGAGCGGTGACTCAATCGCCAACTGGTTGGCCGGCGCGGGCAGGGGGGTTAGCCCGGCGCGGCGAAAGAAAATCATCGCCCGCGGCAGATGCGAGGCGGAGGTAACCAGCAGGAACGGCGCATCGCCTATCGCCTCCTTCACCGCGGCGGCTTCTTCTTCGGTGTCTTTGGGTTTATCCAGAACGATGATTTCGCTGCGCGGTATCCCCAGACTCTCGGCAACTCTGGCCCCGGCTTCCGCCGTGCTGACTGGATTCGTTTTTGCCGCGGCGCCGGTAAAAATGAGTTTCGAGCCCGGGTTTTCATACCACAGGCGGATCCCCTCCGTCAGCCGCGGCAGGCTGTTGTTGATGAGATTTGAGCTGGGGGCCCAGTTCGGATTCCAGGTGTAGCCGCCGCCAAGTACGACGACATACTGCACGCGCTTTTCATCTCTCCACGTCGGGTATTTATCTTCAATCGGCTTTAGCAGGCTATCGGCTACGGGTTGCAGGCTCAACAGCAGTAACAGTAGCCAGCCGAGGCTGACGCAGAGCTTGCCGGTGCGCTGGAAACGGCTAAACCACAGCAGTGCGATCCCGAGCGCAATCAGCAACAGCAGCAGGGGAAGCGGCAGCATCATGCCGCCTAAAACCTTTTTCAGCGTAAAAAGCATGCCGTACGGTTCCTTTTTTAACCATCTAACCAAAGATATACCCGGATCTTACAACAGATCGCTTCATTCTCCGCGCGGGTATGACAAAATAGCGGCTTTGTGTTGGCGTGTGGAGTCACCCGTGCAGGATCGTAATTTCGATGATATTGCTGAAAAGTTTTCGCGCAATATATATGGCACCACCAAAGGCCAGCTGCGGCAGGCGATCCTCTGGCAGGATCTGCAACCGCTGCTGAACCAGCTGGGGCCTGGGCCATTGCGAGTTCTTGACGCGGGCGGCGGCGAGGGACAGACGGCGATCAAAGTGGCGGAAATGGGCCATCACGTCACGTTATGCGATCTTTCCGGTGAAATGGTGGCTCGCGCCAGGCAGGCGGCTGCCGATAAAGGTGTGATCGACAACATGCATTTTGTACAATGCGCGGCTCAGGATATTGAGCAGCATTTGGAAAGTCCGGTCGATCTGATACTGTTTCATGCGGTGCTGGAATGGGTAGCCGAACCTCAGGCGATGTTGCGTACGCTGTGGGCGATGCTGCGTCCCGGCGGCGCGTTGTCGCTGATGTTCTACAATGCTAACGGTCTGTTGATGCACAATATGGTCGCCGGAAATCTCGACTATGTGCAAATCGGCATGCCGAAAAAGAAAAAACGCACGCTGTCGCCGGACTATCCGCGCGATCCGCAGCAGGTTTACGGCTGGCTGAAAGAGATTGGCTGGCAGATTACCGGTAAGACAGGCGTACGGGTGTTTCATGATTATCTGCGTGAAAAACACCAACAGCACGACAAATTTGCGGCGCTGCTGGAGCTGGAAACGCGCTACTGTCGCCAGGAGCCGTATATTAGCTTAGGCCGTTATATTCACGTCACCGCGCTTAAGCCGCAGATGCAAGGATAAACTATGAGTGAATTTTCCCAGACAGTCCCCGAACTGGTTGCCTGGGCCAGGAAAAATGATTTTTCTATTTCGCTGCCGGTCGACAGACTCTCTTTTCTGCTGGCGATCGCCACGCTGAACGGCGAGCGGATGGAAGGGGAAATGACCGAGGGAGAACTGGTGGACGCGTTCCGCCACGTGAGTGATGCGTTTGAGCAGACCAGCGAAACCATCAGCCAGCGCGCCAATAATGCCATTAACGATATGGTGCGCCAGCGTCTGCTGAACCGCTTTACCAGCGAAATCACCGAGGGTAATGCTATTTATCGCCTGACGCCGCTGGGCATCGGGATCACCGACTACTATATTCGCCAGCGTGAGTTCTCCACCTTGCGCCTGTCGATGCAGCTCTCCATCGTTGCCGGCGAACTCAAGCGCGCCGCCGACTCGGCAGAAGAGGGCGGCGATGAGTTCCACTGGCATCGTAACGTTTTCGCCCCGCTGAAGTACTCGGTAGCGGAAATTTTTGACAGCATCGACCTGACTCAGCGGATCATGGATGAACAGCAGCAGTTGGTGAAAGATGATATTGCCCAACTGCTGAACAAGGACTGGCGAGCGGCGATCTCCAGCTGTGAGCTGCTGCTGTCGGAAACCTCCGGCACCCTGCGCGAACTGCAGGATACGCTGGACGCGGCGGGCGATAAGCTGCAGGCAAACCTACTGCGTATCCAGGACTCGACCATGGCGCGCGACGATTTGAATTTTATCGATCGTCTGGTGTTCGATCTGCAAAGCAAGCTGGACCGCATCGTCAGCTGGGGCCAGCAGGCGATTGACCTGTGGATCGGCTACGATCGCCACGTGCATAAATTTATCCGTACCGCCATCGATATGGATAAAAACCGCGTCTTCGCGCAGCGTCTGCGTCAGTCGGTGCAAACCTACTTCGACGCTCCGTGGGCGCTCACCCACGCGAATGCCGATCGACTGCTTGATATGCGCGATGAAGAGATGGCGCTGCATGATGAAGAGGTCACCGGGGAACTTCCGGCGGATCTGGAGTACGAAGAGTTTAACGAAATTCGCGAACAGCTGGCGGCGCTGATTGAAGGACAGCTGGTGGTCTATAAAGAGAAGGGACTGCCGCTGGATCTTGGCCTGGTGGTTCGCGAATATCTGTCGCAGTATCCGCGCGCACGCCACTTTGATGTCGCGCGCATTGTGGTCGACCAGGCGGTACGTTTGGGCGTAGCGCAAGCAGATTTCACCGGACTGCCGGCAAAATGGCAGCCGATTAATGATTACGGAGCCAAGGTACAGGCGCATGTCATCGACAAATATTGAACAAGTGATGCCGGTTAAACTGGCGCAAGCGTTGGCTAATCCGTTATTTCCGGCGCTGGATAGCGCCCTGCGCGCGGGCCGCCATATCGGCCTCGACGAGCTGGATAATCACGCATTTTTAATGGATTTTCAGGATTACCTGGAAGAATTTTATGCTCGCTACAACGTCGAGCTGATTCGCGCCCCGGAAGGATTTTTCTATCTGCGTCCGCGGTCGACCACGCTGATCCCGCGCTCGGTGCTCTCCGAGCTGGATATGATGGTGGGCAAAATTCTCTGCTATCTCTACCTCAGCCCGGAGCGCCTGGCGAATGAAGGCATCTTCACCCAGCAGGAGCTTTACGACGAGCTGCTGACTCTGGCGGATGAAGCCAAGCTGCTGAAGCTGGTCAATAACCGTTCTACCGGCTCCGACCTTGATCGCCAGAAACTGCAGGAAAAAATGCGCGCTTCGCTCAACCGCCTGCGCCGTCTCGGCATGGTGTGGTTTATGGGCCACGACAGCAGCAAATTCCGCATCACCGAATCGGTATTTCGCTTCGGCGCCGATGTGCGCGCCGGTGACGATCCGCGCGAAGCCCAGCTGCGTATGATCCGCGACGGTGAAGCGATGGCGCTGGAAAATCGCCTGCAGCTTAATGATGAGAATGAAGAGAATCAGCCGGATAGCGGGGAGGAAGAGTAATGATTGAACGCGGTAAATTTCGCTCGCTAACGCTGGTTAACTGGAACGGCTTTTTTGCCCGGACTTTTGATCTTGATGAATTAGTGACCACGCTTTCCGGTGGTAACGGGGCCGGTAAATCCACGACCATGGCCGCCTTCGTCACCGCGCTGATCCCGGACCTGACGCTGCTGCACTTCCGTAACACCACGGAAGCGGGGGCCACCAGCGGCTCGCGCGATAAAGGCCTGCACGGTAAGCTGCGCGCTGGCGTCTGCTACTCGGTGCTGGACGTGATCAACTCCCGCCACCAGCGCGTGGTGGTCGGCGTTCGCCTACAGCAGGTGGCCGGTCGCGATCGTAAAGTCGATATCAAGCCGTTTGCGATCCAGGGCCTGCCAACCTCCATCCAGCCAACCCAGCTGCTGACCGAAACCCTTAACGAGCGCCAGGCGCGCGTGGTGACGCTCAACGAGCTGAAAGATAAGCTCGAAGCGATGGAAGGGGTGCAGTTTAAGCAGTTTAACTCTATTACCGAATATCACTCGCTGATGTTTGACCTGGGCGTGGTGGCCCGTCGCCTGCGTTCGGCTTCGGACCGTAGCAAATACTATCGCCTGATCGAAGCCTCGCTGTACGGCGGTATTTCGAGCACCATTACCCGCTCGCTGCGCGACTACCTGTTGCCGGAAAACAGCGGCGTGCGTAAGGCGTTCCAGGATATGGAAGCGGCGCTGCGTGAAAACCGCATGACGCTGGAAGCTATCCGCGTGACGCAGTCGGACCGCGATCTCTTCAAGCATCTGATCAGCGAAGCCACCAACTACGTTGCCGCCGACTATATGCGTCACGCCAATGAACGGCGCATTCATCTCGATAAAGCGCTGGAATATCGCCGGGATCTGTTCACCTCCCGCGCTCAGCTCGCGGCGGAACAGTATAAGCACGTCGATATGGCCCGCGAACTGCAGGAACATAACGGCGCGGAAGGCGATCTGGAAGCCGATTACCAGGCCGCCAGCGACCATCTGAACCTGGTACAGACCGCGCTGCGCCAGCAGGAAAAAATCGAGCGCTATGAAGCGGATCTTGATGAACTGCAGATTCGCCTCGAAGAGCAAAATGAAGTCGTCGCGGAAGCGGTTGATCTACAGGAAGAGAACGAAGCCCGCGCCGAAGCCGCCGAGCTGGAAGTGGATGAGCTGAAAAACCAGCTTGCCGACTACCAGCAGGCGCTGGACGTGCAGCAGACCCGCGCGATTCAGTACACCCAGGCGCTGCAGGCGCTGGAGCGGGCAAAAACCCTCTGCCATCTGCCGGACTTAACCCCGGAAAGCGCCGACGAGTGGCTGGAAACGTTCCAGGCGAAAGAGCAGGAAGCGACGGAAAAAATGCTGTCGCTGGAACAGAAAATGAGCGTGGCGCAAACCGCGCACAGCCAGTTTGAACAGGCATACCAGCTGGTGGCGGAGATCAACGGCCCGCTGGCGCGTAATGAAGCCTGGAACGTAGCGCGCGAGCTGCTGCGCGAAGGCGTTAATCAACGCCATCAGGCTGAACAGGCGCACGGGCTGCGCAGCCGCCTGACCGAGCTCGAACAGCGCCTGCGTGAACAGCAGGACGCCGAACGCCAGCTCAATGAATTCTGTAAGCGGCAGGGCAAACGCTACGATATCGATGAGCTGGAAGCTCTGCATCAGGAGCTGGAAGCCCGCATCGCGTCGCTTTCCGACAGCGTCTCCTCCGCCAGCGAACGGCGGATGACCCTACGCCAGGAGCTGGAACAGCTGCAGTCGCGGACGCAAACGCTGATGCGCCGCGCGCCCATCTGGCTGGCGGCGCAGAACAGCCTTAACCAGCTGTGCGAGCAGAGCGGCGAGCAGTTTGAGTCCAGCCAGGAAGTCACCGAATATCTCCAGCAGCTGCTGGAGCGTGAACGCGAAGCTATCGTGGAGCGCGATGAAGTCGGCGCCCGCAAGCGCGCTATCGATGATGAAATTGAGCGTCTTAGCCAGCCGGGCGGTTCGGAAGATCAGCGCCTGAACGCGCTGGCGGAACGTTTTGGCGGCGTACTGCTGTCGGAAATCTACGATGACGTGAGTCTCGATGATGCGCCTTATTACTCCGCGCTCTACGGTCCTTCCCGCCACGCCATCGTGGTACCGGATCTGTCGCTGATTGCCGATCAGCTCGAAGGTCTTGAAGATTGTCCCGAAGATCTCTACCTGATCGAAGGCGATCCGCAGTCGTTTGATGACAGCGTATTCAGCGTCGATGAGCTGGAAAAAGCGGTGGTCGTGAAGATTGCCGATCGCCAGTGGCGCTATTCACGCTTCCCGACGCTGCCGCTGTTTGGCCGCGCGGCCCGCGAAAGCCGTGTTGAAACCCTGCACGCCGAGCGCGAAAGCCTGTCCGAGCGTTTTGCGACGCTGTCGTTTGATGTGCAGAAAACCCAGCGCCTGCATCAGGCGTTCAGCCGCTTTATCGGCAACCATCTGGCGGTGGCCTTTGAGGACGACCCGGAAGAGGAAATCCGCAAACTGAATACGCGTCGCGGCGAACTGGAGCGGGCGCTGACTGCCCATGAGAGCGATAACCAGCAGAACCGGGCGCAGTATGAGCAGGCCAAAGAGGGGGTATCCGCCCTCAACCGCCTGCTGCCGCGTCTGAATCTACTGGCCGACGACTCGCTGGCCGATCGCGTGGATGAAATCCAGGAACGCCTTGACGAAGCGCAGGAAGCCGCGCGCTTCGTACAGCAGCACGGCAATCAGCTGGCAAAGCTGGAGCCGATCGTTTCCGTTCTTCAGAGCGACCCGGAGCAGTTTGAACAGCTGAAAGAAGACTATGCGTATTCGCAGCAGACCCAGCGCGACGCGCGTCAGCAGGCGTTTGCGCTGACCGAAGTGGTGCAGCGTCGCGCCCACTTTAGCTACTCTGATTCCGCAGAGATGCTCAGCGGTAATAGCGATCTGAACGAGAAGCTGCGCCATCGCCTGGAGCAGGCGGAAGCGGAACGTGCCCGCACCCGCGACGCGCTGCGTACCCACGCCGCGCAGCTCAATCAGTACCATCAGGTGCTGGCATCGCTGAAAAGTTCGTATGACACCAAAAAAGAGCTGCTCAACGACCTGCATAAAGAGCTTAAGGATATTGGCGTACGCGCCGACGCCGGCGCCGAAGAGCGCGCCCGTCTGCGCCGCGATGAGCTCCACGCTCAGCTCAGCAACAACCGCGCGCGCCGCAATCAACTTGAGAAAGCGTTGACCTTCTGCGAAGCGGAAATGGATAACCTGACCCGCAGACTGCGCAAGCTGGAGCGCGATTACTGCGAAATGCGCGAACAGGTGGTCAGCGCCAAAGCGGGCTGGTGCGCGGTCATGCGCCTGGTGAAAGACAACGGCGTGGAGCGTCGCCTGCATCGTCGCGAGCTGGCTTACCTGTCCGCAGATGAGCTGCGCTCCATGTCGGATAAGGCGCTCGGCGCGCTGCGTCTGGCGGTCTCGGATAACGAACATCTGCGCGATGTGCTGCGTATTTCTGAAGATCCGAAACGCCCGGAACGCAAAATCCAGTTCTTTGTCGCCGTGTATCAGCATCTGCGCGAGCGTATCCGCCAGGATATCATCCGCACCGACGATCCGGTGGAAGCGATTGAGCAGATGGAGATCGAACTCAGCCGTCTGACGGAAGAGCTGACCAACCGCGAGCAGAAGCTGGCCATCAGCTCCCGCAGCGTGGCCAATATTATCCGCAAGACTATCCAGCGCGAGCAAAACCGTATTCGCATGCTCAACCAGGGGCTGCAGAGCGTCTCCTTCGGCCAGGTTAACAGCGTGCGTCTGAACGTCAACGTGCGGGAAACCCACTCGATGCTGCTGGACGTGCTGTCTGAACAGCATGAACAGCATCAGGATCTGTTCAACAGCAATCGTCTGACCTTCTCGGAAGCGCTGGCGAAGCTGTATCAGCGCCTGAATCCGCAGATTGATATGGGGCAGCGTACGCCGCAGACCATCGGCGAAGAGCTGCTGGACTACCGCAACTATCTGGAGATGGAAGTGGAAGTTAACCGTGGTTCCGACGGCTGGCTGCGCGCGGAATCCGGTGCGCTATCGACCGGTGAGGCTATCGGTACCGGGATGTCGATCCTGGTGATGGTGGTACAGAGCTGGGAAGATGAATCTTCGCGCCTGCGCGGTAAGGACATTTCGCCGTGTCGTCTGCTGTTCCTTGATGAAGCGGCGCGTCTGGATGCCCGCTCTATCGCGACGCTGTTCGAGCTCTGCGATCGTCTGGAGATGCAGCTGATTATCGCGGCGCCGGAAAATATCAGTCCGGAAAAAGGCACCACCTATAAGCTTGTGCGTAAGGTCGTGAATAATCACGAGCACGTGCACGTCGTCGGTCTGCGTGGCTTCGCGCCGCAGCTGCCCGAAACGCTGCCGGGAACGGCAAATGCTTCATAGGGTGGTATAATAACCAGCCAAAGGGCGACGCGATGTCGCCCTTTTTGTTATCCGTTCCTGTATTTTAGGATTGTATAATCTTTTAACTTCTTTACATTTGGGAAGGCAAAAGCGTTTTCGTCTTCATATACTGAAAGTAAGCCCCAATTTAGCGGGCAGCAATGTGTTAACAGGGGGCAAGGGATGTTGCTAAAGAAACGGTATGGTCGTCAATTGTCCGCGCTCAGTCTGAGCCTGGCTTTTGCATTTGCTCCACTGTTCAATGTCCAGGCCGAAGAGCCTGAAGTGGTACCATCGGATAGCGCTACCGCCATCAGCGAGCTTTCTTCTGCGCTGAGCCAAAGCGCAAACCAATCTGCGGCGGTCGCCAAAATGGCCGGCGAGCAGGCGCTTCCAGCCGAGGCGGCGGCAAAAAGCCGTGCCGATATTCAGGCGGTGCTGCCGACCGGTTATCAACCCGTATTTATGAATCCGCTGGTATCGCTGTATGCGGCCAGGGATATGAAACCGATGTGGGATAACCGCGAGGCGGTGCAGGCGTTTCAACAGCAGCTGGCTGAAGTGGCTATCGCCGGTTTCCAGCCGCAGTTCACCACCTGGGTTGAGCTGTTGACCGACCCGGCAGTGAACGGTCTGGCGCGGGATGTTGTTCTTTCTGACGCCATGATGGGCTATCTGCATTTTATTAGCGGTATTCCGACTCAGGGCAACCGCTGGCTGTACGGCACCAAACCGTATGCGATGTCGACGCCGCCTCTGTCGGTCATTAACCAGTGGCAGGTGGCGCTGGATAACGGTTCGCTGCCGCAGTTTATTGCCGGGCTCGCCCCGCAGCATCCGCAGTATGCCGCAATGCATCAGGCGCTATTAGCGCAGGTTGCCGATTCCCGTCCATGGCCGCAGCTTACCAGCAAGACGTCGCTGCGCCCGGGCGAATGGAGCAATGATGCCGGCGCGCTGCGCGAAATTTTACAGCGCACCGGTATGCTGGATGAATCGGCAAAGATTGCTTTGCCGGGCGATGAGGTGGTGAGCCCATCTGCCGGGAAAAAGGCCAAAAGCAGCGGCCGCGGCGTTTACGATCGCCAGTTAGTCGAGGGCGTTAAGCGCTTCCAGGCCTGGCAGGGGCTGGGCGCTGACGGTGTGATTGGTCAGGCGACCCGCGACTGGCTCAACGTTTCTCCCGCGCAGCGCGCCGGCGTGCTGGCATTGAATATTCAGCGTTTGCGCCTGCTGCCGGGTAATCTGGCGACCGGCATCATGGTGAATATTCCCGCCTTTTCGCTGGTCTATTACCAGGACGGTAGCCAGGTGCTGGCATCGCGGGTTATTGTTGGTCGCCCGGACCGTAAAACGCCGATGATGAGCAGCGCCCTGAACAATGTCGTGGTCAACCCGCCGTGGAACGTGCCGCCGACGCTGGCGCGCAACGATATTCTGCCGAAGGTGCGCAATAACCCAGGCTACCTTGAGCAGCACGGCTATACGATGATGCGCGGCTGGAATAGCAAAGAGACAATCGACCCTTATCAGGTCGATTGGGAAACGATAACCGCATCGAATCTGCCGTTCCGCTTCCAGCAGGCTCCCGGCGCGCGCAATTCGCTGGGGCGCTATAAATTCAATATGCCAAGCTCGGACGCTATCTATTTGCACGATACGCCAAATCACAATCTGTTCCAGCGGGATGGGCGTGCGTTGAGCTCCGGATGCGTACGCGTCAATAAAGCCTCTGAGCTGGCGAATATGCTACTGCAGGATGCTGGCTGGAATGACGCGCGTATTTCAGATGCGCTTAAACAGGGAAACACCCGCTACGTTAATATTCGCCAGAATATCCCGGTTAATCTCTATTATTTGACCGCGTTTGTCGGCGCTGATGGACGTACACAATATCGAACAGATATTTACAATTACGATCTCACCGCGCGATCCAGCGCACAAATATTGCCTAAAGCTGAACAATTAATCAGATAAATGAAGTAGTTCAACGGATTTGGTTGTCCTATCTGTGTGTGAAAACGGGCCTGGCATGCTGCAAGGCCCGAGTTTACTGGGGTTAGGCTACCTTGACGTTGGCAATAATGCCCGGTAAGGTGCCTTTCGTGCGCCAGAAGTGCATATACATATAATCCTGCAAAGGCGTTGTGGCGGTAAGCAGCCCATTCTCCATAGCTGATATTGATTAGCCTTAGGGGAGCGAGCGCGCGCTGGCGGCTAACGGGCGGATTGCGGGAAAAGTATATTACGATTCATTTACCTGTAGACCTGATTATCATGGACAAATTTGACGCTAATCGCCGCAAACTGCTGGCGTTAGGTGGAGCCGCGCTCGGTGCTGCTGCCATTCTGCCTGCGCCGGCATTTGCCACCCTCTCGACCCCCCGACCGCGTATTTTGACGCTGAACAACCTGCATACTGGTGAATCACTCAAGGCGGAGTTTTTCGATGGCAGAGGCTATATTCAGGATGAATTAGCAAGACTTAATCATTTTTTCCGCGACTATCGCGCGAATAAGATTAAATCCATCGATCCCGGTTTGTTCGATCAACTCTATCGTTTGCAGGGATTACTTGGCACCAACAAGCCTGTCCAGCTTATTTCCGGTTATCGTTCTGTTGATACCAATAATGAGCTTCGCGCCCGCAGCCGAGGGGTGGCGAAACACAGCTACCACACTAAAGGCCAGGCGATGGATTTCCATATTGAAGGCATTTCGTTAAGCAATGTTCGCAAAGCGGCGTTATCTATGCGCACAGGTGGTGTAGGATACTACCCACGTAGCAACTTTGTGCATATTGATACCGGGCCGGTACGGCACTGGTAACGAAAGGAGCCTCATGAACTATCGTATTATTCCGGTTACCGCGTTCGCGCAGAACTGTTCTTTAATCTGGTGTGAACAAACCAAACTGGCGGCGCTGGTCGATCCCGGCGGTGACGCTGAGCGAATCAAACAGGAAGTCGCGGCGGCAGGCGTTAGCCTGATGCAGATTCTGCTCACGCACGGTCATCTCGATCATGTTGGCGCGGCGGCGGAGCTGGCGCAGCATTATGGCGTGCCGATTATTGGTCCGGAAAAAGAAGATGAGTTCTGGCTGGAAGGATTGCCGGCGCAGAGCCGGATGTTTGGTCTTGAAGACTGTCAGCCGCTGCAGCCCGATCGCTGGCTGAACGAAGGCGATGCGGTTAGCGTGGGGAATATTTCCCTGCAGGTGCTGCACTGTCCTGGCCATACGCCGGGGCACGTAGTCTTCTTTGATCCGGCTTGCCGACTGCTGATTTCCGGCGATGTGATTTTTAAAGGCGGAGTAGGGCGTAGCGACTTCCCTCGCGGCGACCATAATCAACTGATCGATGCGATTAAACGCAAACTATTGCCGCTGGGCGATGACGTGTCGTTTATTCCTGGCCATGGCCCTATGTCGACGCTTGGCTATGAGCGTCTGCATAACCCTTTCCTGCAGGATGAAATGCCGGTCTGGTGACCGGAGCCAGAATGTAAAAAAGGCCGCAAATGCGGCCTTTTGTTTGTCCTGAGCTTGAGGTTACAGCACGGCGACAATCGCTTCGCATAGCGGCGCCATGTTGTCAGGCGTCATACCAGCGACGTTTATACGTCCGGACGCCACCGCGTAAATCCCGAACTCTTCACGCAGACGCAATACCTGCTCTTTGGTCAGACCGCTGAACGAGAACATCCCGTTTTGCTGAATGATGAAAGAGAAATCGCGGCTGGCGCCTTTTTCCTGCAGGGTATTCACGAACAGCAGGCGCATACGCTGGATGCGTTGACGCATGTCGGTCAACTCTTGTTCCCAGATAGCGCGCAGCGCGTCATTGCTGAGAATCGTCGCCACTACCGAGGCGCCGTGAGCCGGTGGGTTAGAGTAGTTAGCGCGAATGACGGACTTCATCTGGCTGAACGCGCGGTCTACCGTTTCCTGGTCCGCGGCAACCAGCGTACAGGCGCCTACGCGTTCGTTGTACAGGCCAAAGTTCTTCGAGTAGGAGCTGGAAACCAGCAGCTCTTTATGCAGCGCAGCGAAAGCGCGCAGGCCTTCCGCGTCTTCTTCCAGACCGCGGGCAAAGCCCTGATAGGCGAAGTCAAACAGCGGCAGCCAGCCTTTCTCTACCGACAGCTGCGCCAGCTGTTGCCACTGCTCAAGCGTCGGATCGATACCGGTAGGGTTGTGGCAGCAGCCGTGGAACAGCACCACGTCGCCGGCCTGGGCTTCGTTCAGGCTGGCCAGCAGACCGTCGAAGTCGAGTTTGTGGTTAGCGGCGTCGTAATAGGTATATTCGCGAACTTCCAGGCCGGCTGAATTAAATACGCTTTTATGGTTCGGCCAGGAAGGGTTGCTCACCCAAATACGTTTTGCATCGGTGTTCTTCGCCAGGAAATCGGCGGCGACGCGCAGGCCGCCTGTACCGCCCGGCGTTTGGGCGGTGCGAGCGCGTTTATCATTGATAATTGCGCTTCCTTTCCCAAACAGAAGCTCCTGGGTGCAGCGACCAAATTCGGGGATACCATCAATGCTCAGGTAGTTCTTGGTGGTTTCATTTTCCAGCAGATACTGCTCTGCTTTTTTCACGCTAGTCAGGACCGGTGTTTTACCCGTTTCATCTTTATAAACACCAATTCCAAGATTAATTTTTGTTGGGCGGTCATCGGCACGAAACAGATCGGCCAGGCCCAGAATTGGGTCGGCAGGGGCGGCGGTAATGTTCTCAAACATGACGAGGTTCCATTGTGATTACTGAAGGGAAATCCGCTATCAGGTTAACGGGAGTTATGTTAATTGCCAACCGTTTGCGACAAAAAGCGAGAAGGTTTTTGAAAGTTACGATCTTCCTCTCAGGAAAGCAGAAAAGCAGGACCGAAGTCCTGCTTTTTAGGCATATCACGAAGGGGTGTACTGCAGATTAGAACTGGTAAACGATACCCACTGCGGCCTGGTCGTCGGTCGCAACGCCAGCGGCTTTGGTGTAATCGTTGTCGTCCAGCTGGTTGAATTTATACGCAGCGTAGACGTTCATGTTTTTGTTGAAGTAGTACCAGGTACCCACTTCGACATATTTAACCAGGTCAGCATCGCCGCCGGAGAAGCCAGCGCGAGAGCGCAGGTCTTTACCTTTAGTCTGTACGTAGCCGATGGACGGACGCAGGCCGAAGTCGAACTGATACTGAACGACGGCTTCGAAGTTCTGAGTTTTGTTAGCGAAGTAGTTGCCTTCGTTTTCCGGCGTCATGTTGTAGGTCTGGGAGTACATGACCGCAGCGTAGACGTTGTTCGCGTCATATTTAGCGGAGGTTGCCCATGCTTCAGCTTTTTCGCCCTGACGGTCAGCTTTCTGATCGCCGCTGCGGTTGGAGTTCGCATAGCCTGCGGACAGCGCTACGCCGTTGTCAAACGCGTAGGTTGCCGCGGTGCTGAAGCCGTCGCCGTTTTGTTTCTTAACATCACGACTAGAAGCGTCGTTTTTACCCTGGTACTGCAGCGCGAAGCTCAGACCGTCAACCAGACCGAAGAAGTCAGAGTTACGGTAGGTTGCAACGCCGTTGGTACGCGCGGTCATGAAGTTGTCGGTATAGCTCCAGCCGTCGCCGCCCCATTCAACCAGCATGTCGGTTGCCGCTTCGACGTCGTAGATGGCGCCATAGTTACGACCGTAGTCGAATGAACCATATTCACCGGCTTTTAAGCCTGCGAAAGCCAGACGAGTTTTGGTGGTCTGTTTACCTTCAACATTGGACGCATCCATGTTGTATTCCCACTGACCGTAGCCGATCAGCTGATCGTTGATCTGGGTTTCGCCTTTCAGGCCGATACGGGCGTAAGTGGTATCATCGCTGCTGGTGTCGCCGTTGGTGGTCCAAACGTGCTCGCCAACCATTTTCCCGTAGAAGTCCAGTTTGTTGCCGTTTTTGTTATAGATTTCTGCAGCGTTAGCTGCACCGGCTACCAGCAGGGCAGGAATTACCGCTGCCAGAATTTTGCGCTTCATCATTATTTATTACCCTCATTTATATTTTTTTATGAACACTTGCCACTGCCGCCAATAAGTTTCGTCAATAAAAATTTACGGAACTATTGATGATAGTTTGGTGTCTGGAGGCATCTTTCCATTCAGAACAACGTTTCGCTAGCCTGAAAATGCTACCAATATCTCATATGAGTAACAAAAGGAAATTCTATGTAACCAAATATGTATTTTTGGGAACTTTGTGAACTCAATCAACATTCCGGTCGTATTTGCTGACAAAATCACCTTCCTTTATATATCTATATGAATTAATTATGATTAATTTAGATAAGAGAGGGTTTGCGCATTTTGCATCTGCATTTTGCTTTATTTTTATTCAAATCTTGTCGTTGCAAGTTGTGCTGCGTGTGGTTAAAAAACGAGCAATATAATCAGCATGTTTGCCAGTTTATGAACAAAAGGTGCGGTTTTAATTAGCGGTCGCTAATGAAATAGTGCGTAACATAATTGTGAATCATGACGGTTGATGTTTAAGTTTCCTGATATTCGTTAACGTAAATTGACATAAAAAAAGGCCAGCTTGCGCTGGCCTTTGACAAAAATTGCAGAAAAAAATCAGAATGTCGCGTTACGCGGGGTCCGCGGGAACGGAATGACGTCACGAACGTTCTGCACGCCGGTCACGTAAGCGATCAGACGTTCAAAGCCCAGACCGAAACCGGAGTGCGGCACGGTGCCGTAACGGCGCAGGTCGCGATACCACCAGTAGTCTTCTTTATTAAGGCCCATTTCCGCCATACGCGCGTCAAGCACGTCCAGGCGTTCTTCACGCTGGGAGCCGCCGATGATTTCACCGATGCCCGGCGCCAGGACGTCCATAGCGGCGACGGTTTTACCGTCTTCGTTAAGGCGCATATAGAACGCCTTAATATCTTTCGGATAGTTTTTCACGACAACCGGCGCTTTAAAGTGCTCTTCCGCCAGATAGCGTTCGTGCTCGGAGGAGAGATCCACGCCCCAGTACACCGGGTTTTCGAACTGCTTACCGCAATTTTCCAGAATGGTGACCGCGTCAGTGTAATCAACCTGGGCAAAATCAGCGGAAACGAAACGCTGCAGGCGGTCGATGGCGTCTTTATCAACCCGTTCGGCAAAGAACTGCATGTCATCAGCGCGCTCTTCGAGAACGGCTTTGAAAACGTACTTCAGCATCGCTTCCGCCAGACCTGCCACATCGTTCAGGTTAGCAAAGGCGACTTCCGGCTCCAGCATCCAGAACTCCGCCAGATGGCGGCTGGTGTTGGAGTTTTCCGCGCGGAAGGTCGGGCCAAAGGTGTAGATTTTAGACAGCGCGCAGGCATAGGTTTCGCCGTTCAGCTGGCCGGAAACGGTCAGGAACGACTCTTTGCCGAAGAAGTCTTTATCGAAATCGACTTTGCCCTGGTCGTTGCGCGGCAGGTTTTCCAGATCCAGCGTTGAAACGCGGAACATCTCGCCGGCGCCTTCAGTGTCGGAAGCGGTAATCAGCGGAGTAGAAACCCAGAAGAAACCCTGCTCGTCGAAGAAACGGTGCAGCGCCTGCGCCAGCGTATGGCGAACGCGCGCCACCGCGCCAATCAGGTTGGTGCGCGGACGCAGGTGGGCAACTTCACGCAGATACTCAATGCTATGGCGTTTAGCCGCCATCGGATAAGTATCCGGATCTTCCACCCAGCCGCTGACTTCAACATGGCTGGCCTGGATTTCAAAGCTCTGGCCCTGTCCCTGAGACGCCACGACTTTGCCGGTTACCACGACCGAGCAGCCGGTAGTCAGGCGCAGGACTTCCTGATTGTAATTGGGAAGAGAATTACTAATAACGGCCTGTACAGGATCAAAGCAGGAACCGTCATAGACGGCGAGGAAAGAAAAGCCAGCTTTAGAATCTCGGCGGGTACGCACCCATCCGCGCACGGTGACTTCGCTGTCAACGGCAACGCGGCCCTGGAGTACGTCGGCTACAGGCACAACGCTCATAATAGTCTCTCTTGTTAGTCCAATAGAAAAATCTGTATTCCCCTTCAGCAGGGGGATATCTATGTTACCTGTCATCTTCCATCAGACAAGTAGATTTCGCACAAGAAAGGGGGCTTTTAGGAAATAAATAAGGAGATCGCCTTCTTTGCTGCGGGAGAGCCTGATATTAAGAGGGATTCGTTCATAGTGATTATCCCATGCAGGGCGAACGGGATTCTTAACGCTTGATAAAGTCTCGGGATGATAAGTGGAGGCTAATAAAAATGCGTCCGTTTTGGTGGACGCATTTTGTCTTTATATGACCTAGCTGGCTTTTTTAACCGGCGGCAGATCGAAGGCTTTGCGCAGAGCGCGGACGAACGCTTTGTCGTGGCAAATTGTTTTACCCGGGCTGTCAGAAAGTTTAGCGACAGGCTTACCGTTGCACTCCACCAGCTTGATAACAATATTCAGCGGCTTCACCTGGGGAATATCGCAGGTTAAACGCGTACCGATACCGAAGCTCAGATTCACCCGCGAGGAGAAGTGGCGATAGAGATCAAGCGCTTTTGTCAGGTCGAGATTATCGGAAAATACCAGCACTTTGCTCAGTGGGTCGATGCCCAGCTTTTTGTAGTGGGCGATAGCCTTCTCGCCCCATTCGACCGGGTCTCCGGAGTCGTGGCGCAGTCCCTGATAACGGGTCGCGAATTCCGGTCCGAAATCGCGCAGGAAAGCATCCATCGTAATGCAGTCGGTCAGGGCAATCCCCAGCCGATCGGGATACTCTTCCAGCCAGGCCGCGAGGGCCGCGCGCTGGCTGCTTGCCAGGTTCGGGCTGATCTGTTGATGCGCCTGGAACCATTCGTGCGCCTGGGTTCCCATCGGCGTCAGATTCAGACGACGCGCCAGATCGTAATTGCTGGTGCCGGTGAACCAGGGTTCCTGCTGAAGACGCTGAACAATGGCCTGCTGCACTTCGCGCGAGAAGCGGCGGCGGGTACCGAAATCCATCAGGCGGAAGCCCGACATATCGATATCAGCCGTGAGGCGGTTAAAGTCAGTTAGCTTATGCTCGAGCGTGTCCAGCGCGAGATTGACGCTGATTTCCGGCGAGCGATAGTGATGCACCAACTCGCTTATCACCGCCAGCAGCGGGACTTCCCACATAATGACTTCAAGCCAGGGCCCGGAAAGGCGGATATTCAGCTTGCCGTTGTCATTAATGACGGTAACCTGGCGCGGGTCGTAGCGGAAGCCGCGTAGCCACTCAAGATAGTCTGGCGCAAAGAAGGGCAGGCTCGACAACCAGTGATATTCATCGTCCTGTAGCCTCAGGTCGCGCATCGTCTCAACCTGCTCGCGAATCGCATCGGCGTAGATGCCGAGCAAATCATCCCCACGGCAGCGGAACTCCGCCGCAACCTGTACATCATTGTAGCGGTGGAAGACAGCCTGCTGCATGTGCAGCTTATAGGCATCCGTATCAAGCAACGAGTGCAGTACAGGAGAAGTGAATTGGGTCATGGTGCGCAGTAGCATCCTCTCACTGGAGCGTTTCCATCAAAACCAAAGCGGTAAAAAGGAGGCGGAGTATACCTGTAATACCCGACTCTGTCCCGCGGCGACGGCTGATGGCGACGCTGACGGTCATTTGCGAGGCCTAGTTTAATATATTGAACACGCATCACACCACAAGCTTTGCGCCTGGTCGAGCGCATTTCGTGCCTCTTGTGTTATCAAAATGTAGCAATTTTCATGTTTAGCATTGAAAAGATGAAGATTCTGCATAGCGAGATTTGCGCAACAGGAATAGACTGAGTCGACACTTTACAGGACACGCTAAAGGTTTTTTATGACACAACAGCCCCAAGCCAAATACCGCCACGACTATCGTGCGCCGGAGTATCTGATTAGCGATATCGATTTGACCTTTGACCTGGATGCCGCGAAAACCGTAGTGACGGCTGAGAGCAAGGTCTCCCGCCAGGCGGCTACGTCTGATGTGCCATTGCGTCTGGATGGCGAAGACCTGACGCTGGTCTCTCTGCAGGTTAACGGCCAACCGTGGAGCGACTACAAGGAAGAAAATAACCAACTGGTCATTAGCGGTTTACCGGAACATTTCACCCTGACCATCGTCAACGAAATCAGCCCCGCGGCGAATACCGCGCTGGAAGGACTGTATCAGTCCGGCGAAGCGCTGTGTACCCAGTGCGAAGCGGAAGGCTTCCGCCATATTACCTGGTATCTGGACCGCCCGGACGTTCTGGCGCGCTTCACCACCAGAATCATCGCCGATAAAGCAAAATACCCGTTCCTGCTCTCCAACGGTAACCGCGTGGCCCAGGGCGAGCTGGAAAACGGCCGCCACTGGATCCAGTGGCAGGATCCGTTCCCGAAACCGTGCTACCTGTTTGCGCTGGTGGCCGGCGATTTCGACGTCCTGCGCGATACCTTCAAAACGCGTTCGGGGCGTGAAGTCGCGCTGGAGCTGTACGTTGACCGCGGCAATCTTGACCGCGCGCCATGGGCGATGACCTCGCTGCAAAATTCAATGAAGTGGGACGAAACCCGCTTTGGTCTCGAGTACGACCTCGACATTTATATGATTGTCGCCGTCGACTTCTTCAATATGGGCGCCATGGAGAACAAAGGGCTTAACGTCTTTAACTCCAAATACGTGCTGGCGCGTACCGATACCGCGACCGATAAAGACTATCTGGATATCGAACGCGTCATTGGTCACGAATATTTCCATAACTGGACCGGCAACCGCGTCACCTGCCGCGACTGGTTCCAGCTTAGCCTGAAAGAGGGCCTGACCGTTTTCCGCGATCAGGAGTTCAGCTCCGATCTCGGCTCTCGCGCGGTCAACCGCATCAATAACGTACGTACCATGCGCGGCCTGCAGTTCGCCGAAGACGCCAGCCCGATGGCGCATCCGATTCGCCCGGACAGCGTGATTGAAATGAACAACTTCTACACCCTGACGGTGTATGAGAAGGGCGCGGAAGTGATCCGCATGCTGCATACCCTGCTGGGCGAAGAGAATTTCCAGAAAGGAATGCAGCTCTATTTTGAACGCCACGACGGTAGCGCCGCGACCTGCGATGATTTTGTCCAGGCGATGGAAGACGCTTCCAACGTCGATTTGTCCCATTTCCGCCGCTGGTATAGCCAGTCCGGTACGCCGATTGTCACCGTCCATGACGACTACAATCCGGAAACGGAGCAGTACACCCTGACCATCAGCCAGCGCACGCCGCCGACGTCAGAACAGGCGGAGAAGCTGCCGCTGCATATCCCATTCGATATCGAGCTGTACGATAACGAAGGCAAAGTGATCCCTCTGCAGAAGGGCGGCCATCCGGTGCATCACGTACTGAACGTGACCCAGGCGGAGCAGACTTTTGTTTTCGACAACGTCTACTTCCAGCCGGTCCCGGCGCTGCTTTGCGAGTTTTCCGCGCCGGTGAAGCTGGAGTACAAATGGAGCGATCAGCAGCTGACCTTCCTGATGCGCCACGCGCGGAATGATTTCTCCCGCTGGGACGCGGCGCAGAGCCTGCTGGCGACCTATATCAAACTCAACGTCAACCGTCACCAGCAGGGGCAGCCGCTGTCGCTGCCGATCCACGTAGCCGATGCGTTCCGTGCGATTCTGCTGGATGAGAAGATCGATCCGGCGCTGGCGGCGGAGATCCTGACCCTGCCTTCGGCAAATGAAATGGCGGAGCTGTTTGCGATTATCGATCCGATCGCCATCGCCGCGGTGCGCGAAGCGCTGACCCGCACGCTGGCGAAAGAGCTGGCGGACGAGTTCCTGGCGGTTTACAACGCCAATAAGCTCGACAGCTACCGCGTTGAGCATGCCGATATCGGCAAGCGTTCTCTGCGTAACACCTGCCTGCGCTACCTGGCGTTTGGCGATGCCGGACTGGCGGATAAACTGGTTAGCGCGCAGTATCATCAAGCGGACAATATGACCGACTCGCTGGCGGCGCTGACGGCGGCCGTAGCGGCCCAGCTGCCGTGCCGTGATGCGCTGATGCAGGAGTATGACGACAAATGGCACCAGGACGGTCTGGTCATGGATAAATGGTTTATCCTGCAGTCCACCAGCCCGGCGGATAACGCCCTGGAGACGGTTCGCGGCCTGTTGAATCATCGCTCGTTCAGCATGGGTAACCCGAACCGCGTCCGTTCCCTGATCGGCGCCTTTGCCGGCAGCAACCCGGCGGCGTTCCACGCCGAAGACGGTAGCGGTTATCAGTTCCTGGTCGAGATGCTGACTGAACTGAACAGCCGCAACCCGCAGGTTGCTTCGCGTCTCATTGAACCGCTGATTCGCCTGAAGCGCTACGACGAGAAGCGTCAGGCGCTGATGCGCGGGGCGCTGGAGCAGCTGAAAGGTCTGGAGAATCTTTCCGGGGATCTGTTCGAGAAAATCAGCAAAGCGCTGGCGTAACAGTGATGTGATTTCCGGCCATGGCGCAGCTGCGCTGTGGCCGGATGTTATAAAAACGACGGCGGTTCAGCCGTGTCTGGCTAAGCGCGGCGCAGACTCGTTCTGGCCGCGCTGCATTACCCGATTCAAAACTTCCGCTTCCAGTTCGCCCAGCTTCGCCGAACCCGTGCGCCGCGGACGTGGAATGTCCACCAGCAGATCCAGCCCTATCTTCCCCTCTTCAATCAGCAAAACGCGATCGGCCATCGCCACCGCCTCGCTGACGTCGTGGGTGACCAGCAGGACGGTAAATCCATGTTCCTGCCACAGCGAGACAATCAGATCCTGCATCTCGAGGCGAGTGAGCGCGTCCAGCGCGCCCAGCGGTTCATCAAGCAGTAATAATCCGGGGCGATGAATTATCGCGCGAGCCAGCGCCACGCGCTGCTTTTGCCCGCCGGAAAGCGCTGCGGGCCATTCACCGGCGCGGTCTTCAAGGCCGACGCTCGCCAGCGCCCTGAGCGCGGCCTCGCGCCACTGGCCTTTCAGCCCGAGGCCGACATTATCGATCACCGTTTTCCACGGCAGCAGGCGGGAATCCTGAAACATCATCCGGGTATCGTCCTGGATTTGCGCCAGCGGGGTCGAACCCGCCAGCAGCTGTCCGGCATTGGGTTTTTCCAGCCCGGCCAGCAGACGCAGCAGGGTGCTTTTACCGCCGCCGCTGCGCCCGACCACCGCGACGAATTGCCCGGTGGGAATATGAAGATCGAGTTCATTCAGAATCGTCTTGCTGCCGTAACGTTTGCTTACGCCGTTAAGCAGCAGTGGGATCCCCGGATTAAGACGCGCGGTGGTCATGCGTTGGCCTCCTGAAGGTGATAGGCCGGATTCCAGCGCAGCCAGACGCGTTCAAGCAGCTGGGCGCTGAAGTCGGCCAGTTTGCCGAGAATAGCGTAAAGAATAATGGCGACGACCACGACATCGGTCTGCAGAAATTCGCGGGCGTTCATCGCCAGATAGCCGATACCGGCGTTAGCCGAGATGGTTTCGGCCACGATGAGCGTTAACCACATCAGGCCGAGCGCAAAACGGATGCCGACCATAATGGAGGGCAGGGCGCCGGGCAGGATCACGTGGCGGAAGAGAGCAAAACCCGATAAGCCGTAGCTGCGGGCCATCTCGACCAGTCCCCGGTCAATATTTCGAATACCGTGCCAGGTGTTGATATAAATCGGGAACATGGTTCCCAGCGCCACGAGGAAGATTTTGGCGCTCTCATCGATGCCGAACCATAAAATAACCAGCGGAATCAGCGCGAGGTGCGGCACGTTGCGCAGCATCTGAATGGAGGTATCCAGCAGGCGTTCGCCCCAGCGCGACAGGCCGCTAATCAGCCCGAGAACCAGGCCAATAGAACCGCCGATGCTAAAACCAATAAGCGCCCGCCATGAGCTGATAGCCAGATGCTGCCAGAGCTCGCCGCTGGCGGAGAGCGTCCAGAAGGCTTTTAGCACTCCTTCCGGCGACGGTAAAATACGGGTCGATAGCCAACCGACGGAGGAGGCGAATTGCCAGACGATCACGCTGCCGACCGGCAAAAGCCAGGGGGCTACGCGGATCAGGAATTTTTGCGAAAGCGTCGCCATAAAGTGTTCCTTTATTCTTGACCGTTTTGCCTGGATAGGGGCATCAACGCGGGTTTTTAAACATGCGCAACCCGCTGTAAATTTTTCAGCGCCGGCGCGCGGCTGCTGGGACGATGCAGCGCTTGCCAGAAGGTTTCCAGCGCCTGGTCGAGGCGACCCTGCAGATTCGGGGTAAATTGCGGTTTATGCTGATAATCCGTGACCTGACTATCATCAGCAAAAACGCCGTGCAGGATCTCCTGGGCTTTCAGCGCGTTGAGTACCGGTTTTAAGGCGTAATCCACCGCTAGCATATGGGCGATGGTTCCGCCGGTAGCCAGCGGCAGAACGATTTTTCCCTCCAGCGCGCGTTCCGGCAGCAGGTCCAGAAGCGTCTTTAACGCACCGGAAAAAGAGGCTTTATAGACGGGGGTCGCGATGATCAGCCCATCGGCGCCGGCAAGCTGTTCATTCAGCGCATGGAGGGCGGGGTTATCAAAGCGAGCGTAAAGCAGGTCTTCCGGGGCAAAATTCTGCAGGTGCCAGTGGCAGACTTCAATATCCGCCCCGGAGAGCGTCTCTCTGGCGTATTCCAGAAGCGCGCTGGAGCGGGAAGGGTAACGCGGGCTGCCCGCAAGTGTGATGACTCGCATACTCACTCCTTATAACTAAATATTCGCATTTATCTATAATTGATAACATTTAGCTGCAGTGTGACAGAGCGCTTTTATTTCCCTAAATGATTTATCCGGCGTTGGATTGTCAGAAAGTGCATAACGGAAGGGGCGAAAGTAAACGTTTGCGTCGGAGGTAAGATTTTTTGTCGTAGGTCAATTCCCTTTCCGGGGTGGATCGCACATAATACGCCCCCGGTTTGCACACCGGGAATCCAGGAGAGTTCATGTACTACCCCTTCGTACGTAAAGCCCTTTTTCAGCTCGATCCTGAGCGCGCTCATGAAGTCACTTTTCAACAATTACGCCGTGTTTCGGGTACCCCACTGGAAATGTTGGTTCGCCAGAAGGTGCCGACAAAACCGGTGACCTGTATGGGACTCACATTTAAGAACCCGCTGGGCTTGGCCGCCGGGCTGGATAAAAACGGCGAGTGCATTGATGCGCTCGGCGCGATGGGTTTTGGTTCCATTGAAATTGGCACCGTGACCCCACGCCCGCAGCCAGGCAACGATAAGCCAAGGATCTTCCGCCTGGTCGATGCTGAAGGGTTGATCAACCGCATGGGCTTTAATAACCACGGTGTTGATAACCTCGTTGAGAACGTAAAAAAGGCGCATTTTGACGGCATTCTGGGGATTAATATTGGCAAGAATAAAGATACCCCGGTAGAACAAGGCAAAGATGATTATCTGATTTGTATGGAAAAAATCTATGCTTATGCCGGCTATATCGCCATTAATATCTCTTCGCCGAATACCCCAGGCTTGCGTACTTTACAATACGGAGACGCACTGGATGATTTGCTCTCTGGTATTAAAAATAAGCAACGTGAGCTACAAGAGAAGCATCAGAAATATGTTCCTGTGGCCGTGAAGATCGCCCCGGATCTTTCCGTCGAAGAATTGATCCAGGTGGCGGACAGTTTAGTCCGGCATAATATAGATGGCGTGATTGCCACCAATACAACTTTGGATCGATCGCTGGTACAGGGGATGAAACATTGTGATGAAACCGGTGGGCTTAGCGGACGTCCGTTGCAGCTAAAGAGTACGGAAATTATCCGTATGCTGTCTGCGGAATTAAATGGCCGTCTGCCCATTATCGGAGTCGGCGGTATTGACTCGGTGATTGCCGCCCGGGAAAAGATAGCCGCCGGAGCGACGCTGGTGCAGATTTATTCCGGATTTATTTTTAAAGGTCCGCCGCTGATTAAAGAAATTGTTACCCATATCTAATCTTTTCCCCTTCTGATACTTCACCAGGGCTTTATTTATAGCCCTGGTTGTTTTATATTCCTTCATTGTTGCTTATTTAAACATTTTAGTCTTTTCTTAATTTTGGAAATATTCTGTAGCAGTTTACCTGTTTATTACAGATGGAAGTGGAAGAGGACGGGGGTAGAAATGCGGATCAAACCTGACGATAACTGGCGCTGGTATTACGATGAAGAGCATGACCGTATGATGCTCGATCTGGCCAATGGCATGTTATTCAGGTCGCGTTTTGCCCGACGGATGTTGACGCCCGACGCCTTCGCGCCTTCCGGATTTTGCGTTGATGACGCTGCGCTCTATTTCTCATTTGAAGAAAAATGCCGCGACCTCGAATTAACAAAAGAACAGCGCGCAGAATTAGTACTTAATGCGCTGGTCGCCATTCGTTTTCTCAAACCGCAAATGCCGAAAAGCTGGCACTTCAATACTCATGAAGAAAGCTGGCAGCCCGGCGTTGGCGATGCCGCCAGCGCATGGCTCAGCGATACTGGCCAGCAGGTCAATCTGCTGGTGGTTGAACCCGGCGAAAACGCCGCGCTATGCCTGTTAGCGCAGCCCGGATTGACGCTTGCCGGGCGCGTGATGCAGCTGGGCGACGTGATTAAAATTATGAATGACAGACTGCAGCCAGCGCCAGGCGTCGCCAGCTACAGCCTGGGCCAGGCGGTTTAAGGCGCCAGCCTCACCGCGGTTTTCGGTACGCAGCTACAGCACAGAATCGTGCCATCGGCGGCTACCGCGTTTTTCTTCAGCGCGCTGACTTCCCCTTCTTCCAGCCGGATGCGGCAGCTGCCGCAGATTCCTGCCCGACAGGAGTAAGGAATGCGAATTCCCTGTTGTTCCAGCTGCTCCAGCAGGATTTGCTGATTATTACCGGTAAAACTCACTCCCTGCCACGCTATTTCCACCGTCGCGTTCTGCTGCGCTTCAGGTGCCGGCGTATCGTCACTATCGCCTGCGCCGTAGGCCTTCGCCGGGCCGCGGGCCAGTACTTCTAACTCATCGCCAACGCGGATTACGCCGCTGTTTCGCGCGATCAGATTCTGGCCGAAATCGACATCGCCGTTGTCCAGCGCCGTGCGGAAACGCTGTAGCGTGCTTAAGGGCTCGCCGGCAGGATGCTTTTGCCCGCGCTCCGGGCTGACGGTGGTCAATACGCAGCGGCTGCACGGTTTAGCGACATCAAAAACGACCTCGCCAATGCGTACCACTTTCCACGTATCCTCCTCCCAGGCGGCTGCGCCAGTTACCAGAAGATTCGGGCGAAACTGTTCTATGCTTACGCTGGCTGGACAACGTTTTTGCAAATCGCGTAGTGAAGCCTCATTGGCCAGCAGATAGGGAAAACCGTCGGCGAAGGAGAGGGGAACGGCATCGTGGCGTTGCACCCTGCGGCTAAGCTGCGGCCCCAGCCAGCGGAGCTGAACGTTGCGGTTAAAGAACCCGCTTAGCCACTGGTTGACCGCGGACGGGGCAATCAGGGCGGTAAAGTGGTTGCCCCAGACTTCGGTAGGCTCCTGCTGCGTCGAGAAATCGCTGAAGCGGACCACCGCGCTGCTGCCGTCCGGCGCGGTCAGATGCAGACCATCATGGAGTGGCGCCGGAATAAACTTGACCATTTGCGGAAACTGACGGGCGGTGATGAAGGTGCCATCAGTTTCCGTCACCATAAATATACGATCGAAGGCCAGCCCGCTGATGTCTGCATAAGCGTGGCTCAGGCCAATTCCCCGCATTGATTTGACGGGATGAATAAAAAGACGCGAAAGGGTGACCATACGCTGCCCCTGGCTTTAAAAATAAGCCTTTAACTTTATGACATGGGGCGCATATTGGCTATAATGCGCACCAATTTTCTTTTAGTAAAAGTGACGATATGAATTCTCTGTTTGCCAGTACGGCTCGTGGGCTGGAAGAGCTGTTAAAAACTGAACTGGAAGGACTGGGCGCGATGGACTGCCAGTTGGTCCAGGGCGGGGTCCATTTTCAGGGAGATACGCGGTTGCTGTATCAAAGCCTGATGTGGAGCCGGCTGGCTTCGCGGATTATGCTGCCGCTGGGGCAGTGCAGCGTCTACAGCGACCTGGATCTGTATCTTGGCGTACAGGCTATTCCATGGACCGAGATTTTCAGCCAGGATGCCACTTTTGCCGTGCACTTTAGCGGGCTGAACGAAGAGATTCGTAACAGCCAGTACGGAGCGTTGAAGGTTAAAGACGCCATCGTCGACAGCTTTACGCGTAAGAACCTGCCGCGTCCCAACGTCGATCGCGAAAACCCCGATCTGCGTATTAACGTCTGGCTAAATAAAGAGACCGCGCATATTTCCCTGGATCTCAGCGGCGAGGGCCTGCACCTGCGCGGCTACCGCGACGGGACCGGCATGGCGCCAATCAAAGAAAACCTGGCCGCGGCGATAGTGATGCGTTCCGGCTGGGCCTCGGGTACGCCGCTGCTCGATCCGATGTGCGGATCCGGTACGCTGCTGATTGAAGCGGCGATGCTGGCCACCGATCGTGCGCCGGGTTTACACCGCGGTCATTGGGGTTTTGGCGGCTGGGCGCAGCATGACGATGCTATCTGGAAAGAAGTGAAAGCCGAAGCGCAAACCCGCGCCCGTCAGGGACTGGCGGCGTATGAGTCGCGCTTTTACGGTTCCGACGTTGACGCCCGCGTTATCGAACGCGCGCAGCGTAACGCCCGCCGCGCCGGTATTGGCGAACTGATTACCTTCGAAGTGAAAGATGTTGCCCAGTTGAGCAATCCGCTGCCGAAGGGCCCTTACGGCACGGTTATAAGCAACCCGCCGTACGGCGAGCGTCTGGAGAGTGAACCGGCGCTGATTGCCCTGCATAGCCTGCTGGGGCGGATTATGAAGAACCAGTTTGGCGGCTGGAACCTGTCGCTGTTTAGCGCCTCGCCGGATCTGCTGAGCTGCCTGCAGCTTCGTGCTGATAAACAGTTTAAAGCGAAAAACGGCCCGCTCGACTGCGTCCAGAAGAACTACCATCTTGCAGAAAACGAAGGCGGCAAAACCGCGATGCTGGCGGAAGATTTCGCCAACCGCCTGCGCAAGAACCTGAAAAAATACGAGAAGTGGGCGCGTCAGGAAGGTATTGAATGCTATCGCCTGTATGATGCCGACCTCCCGGAGTATAACGTCGCCATCGACCGCTACGCCGATTGGGTGGTGGTGCAGGAGTACGCGCCGCCGAAAACCGTTGACGCGCATAAAGCCCGCCAGCGCTTATTTGATATTATTGCCGCCACCATTGCGGTACTGGGGATTGCGCCGAACAAGCTGGTGCTGAAAACCCGCGAGCGGCAGAAAGGTAAAAACCAGTATCAGAAAATGGGCGAGAAAGGCGAATTCATTGAGGTGCAGGAGTATAATGCGCGTCTGTGGGTCAACCTGACCGATTACCTGGATACCGGCCTGTTCCTCGACCACCGTATCGCTCGCCGCATGCTGGGGCAGATGAGCAAAGGCAAAGACTTCCTCAACCTGTTCTCCTACACCGGCAGCGCCAGCGTTCACGCCGGCCTTGGCGGCGCGCGCTCCACGACGACGGTCGATATGTCCCGTACCTATCTTGAATGGGCTGAACGTAACCTGCGCCTCAATGGCTTAACCGGCCGCGCGCATCGCCTGATGCAGGCCGATGTGCTGGGCTGGCTGCGTGAGACGACCGAACAGTTCGACCTGATCTTTATCGATCCGCCAACCTTCTCCAACTCCAAGCGTATGGATGATGCGTTTGACGTTCAGCGCGACCATTTGCGTCTGATGACCGATTTAAAACGTCTGCTGCGTAAAGGCGGCACGATTATGTTCTCGAACAACAAACGCGGTTTCCGTATGGATCATGACGGGCTGGCGCAGCTGGGCCTGAAGGCGCAGGAGATCACGCAAAAAACGCTGTCTCAGGATTTTGCCCGTAACCGTCAGATTCACAACTGCTGGCTGATTACCGCAGCCTGAAAGGAATAAAGAATGTCTTTAATTAGTATGCACGGCGCCTGGCTCTCTTTCAGCGATGCGCCGCTGCTGGATAATGCTGAACTGCATATCGAAGATAACGAACGCGTCTGCCTGGTTGGACGCAACGGTGCGGGTAAATCGACCCTGATGAAGATCCTCAATCGTGAACAGGGTCTCGATGACGGGCGCATTATCTATGAACTGGATCTGGTTGTGGCACGTTTACAGCAGGATCCGCCGCGTAATGTTACCGGCACCGTTTACGACTTTGTGGCCGAAGGGATTGCGGAACAAGCGGCTTACCTCAAGGGTTATCACGATGTTTCGCAGCTGGTGATGACCGATCCGAGTGATAAGAATCTGAACGAACTGGCGCGTCTGCAGGAGCAGCTGGATAATTTAGGCCTGTGGCAGCTCGATAGCCGCATTAATGAAGTGCTGGAACAGCTCAATCTCGATCCTAACGCCGAGCTCTCCTCGCTTTCCGGCGGCTGGCTGCGTAAAGCGGCTCTTGGCCGCGCGCTGGTCAGCGGGCCGCGCGTGCTGCTGCTCGATGAACCGACCAACCACCTCGATATTGAAACTATCGACTGGCTGGAAGGTTTCCTGAAGATGTTCAAAGGCACCATTATTTTTATTTCGCACGATCGTTCCTTTATCCGCAATATGGCGACGCGAATCGTCGATCTCGATCGCGGCAAGCTGGTGACCTATCCAGGTAACTACGATCAGTATCTGTTGGATAAAGAAGAAGCGCTGCGCGTGGAAGAATTGCAGAACGCGGAGTTCGATCGCAAGCTGGCGCAGGAAGAAGTGTGGATCCGCCAGGGGATCAAAGCGCGTCGTACCCGTAACGAAGGGCGCGTACGGGCGTTAAAAGCCATGCGTCGCGAGCGCGGTGAGCGCCGTGAAGTGATGGGCAGCGCGAAGATGCAGGTCGAAGAGGCCGCGCGTTCGGGCAAGATCGTGTTCGAAATGGAGAACGTCAACTACCAGGTTGATGGCAAGGTGCTGGTGAAAGATTTCACCGCCCAAATCCAGCGCGGCGACAAAATTGCGTTGATTGGCCCCAACGGCTGCGGGAAAACCACGCTGCTGAAGCTGATGCTTGGTCAGCTGCAGGCGGATAGCGGACGCATTCACGTGGGTACCAAGCTGGAGGTCGCTTACTTCGACCAGCACCGCGCGGAACTTGATCCGGATAAAACGGTGATGGATAACCTCGCGGAAGGTAAACAGGAAGTGATGGTGAACGGCAAGCCGCGCCACGTCCTGGGCTATCTGCAGGACTTTATGTTCCATCCAAAACGCGCGATGACGCCGGTGCGCGCGCTGTCGGGCGGTGAGCGTAACCGTCTGCTGCTGGCGCGTCTGTTCCTCAAGCCCAGCAACCTGTTGATTCTCGATGAACCGACAAACGATCTGGATGTCGAAACCCTGGAACTGCTGGAAGAGCTGGTTGACGGCTATCAGGGAACCGTGATGCTGGTTAGCCACGACCGTCAGTTTGTTGATAACACGGTTACGGAGTGTTGGATCTTCGAAGGCGCGGGACAAATTGGTCAATACGTCGGCGGCTATCATGACGCCCGCGGTCAGCAGGCCCAGTATCTGGCGAAAAAGCAGTCGGTTTCTAAAAAGTCTGTTGAAGTTGCTCAACCGAAAGCAGAAAGTGTCAAACGCGCTGCCAGCAAACTAAGCTATAACCTGCAGCGCGAGCTGGAGCAGCTGCCGCAGAAACTGGAAGAGCTGGAAGCCCAGCTGCAGAAGTTGCAGGAGCAGGTTGCCGACCCTTCTTTCTTTGGGCAATCGCATGACCATACGCAGCAGGTGCTTGCGCAGCTGAGTGAAGCGGAGCAGGCGCTGGAAACCGCCTTCGAACGCTGGGAATATCTCGAAGGATTAAAAAACGGCGCATAAGCTGAGGAGTTTTCATGTGCGATCATCATCATGCTGCGCGGCATATCCTGTGTCGACAATGTGATCTGCTGGTGGCTTTGCCGCAGCTGGAGCATCGCCAGAAAGCTACGTGTCCGCGTTGCGGAACGACATTAACAACGTCATGGGACGCGCCCCGGCAGCGTCCCACAGCCTATGCGCTGGTCGCGTTGTTCATGCTGCTGCTGGCCAATCTTTTCCCCTTCATCTATATGAAGGTTGGGGGGATCAGCAGCGAAATTGAGCTACTGGAAATTCCAAATGTGCTGTTTACCGAGGATTACGCCAGCCTCGGGACTTTCTTTTTACTGTTCGTACAGCTGGTGCCGGCTTTCTGCCTGGTCACGATACTGCTGCTGGTCAACCGGGTGGGCATGCCTTCCGGGCTGAAAGCCTTCCTGGCGCGGATCCTGTTTCACCTTAAAACCTGGGGGATGGCGGAGATCTTCCTCGCCGGGGTACTGGTCAGCTTCGTTAAGCTGATGGCCTACGGCGATATCGGCATTGGCCTGAGTTTTATTCCCTGGTGTATGTTCTGCCTGTTACAGCTGCGGACGTTCCAGTGCGTGGATCGCCGCTGGTTATGGGATGACATTGCGCCAATGCCGCCGATTAAACAGCCGCTAAAAGTCGGCGTTTCCGGTCTGCGTCAGGGGCTACGCTCGTGTTCATGCTGCACGGCGGTATTGCCTATGGATGAGGCCGTTTGTCCGCGCTGCCGTACCAGGGGAACCGCCCGGCGTAAAAACAGCCTGCAGTGGACGCTGGCGCTGCTGGTGACTTCGTTGATCCTCTACATGCCCGCCAATATTTTGCCGATCATGATTACCGACCTGCTGGGCGATAAAATGCCCTCAACTATTATGGCGGGGGTGATCCTGCTGTGGAGTGAAGGATCGTATCCGGTCGCTATGGTGATATTTATCGCCAGTATTATGGTTCCGACCTTAAAGATGATTGCCATTGCCTGGCTTTGCTGGAACGCCAGCGGCAAGGGAGAGCGCGACTCGGAGCGCATGCATCTGATCTATGAAGTCGTCGAGTTTGTTGGCCGCTGGTCAATGATTGATGTGTTTGTTATCGCAGTCCTCTCCGCTCTGGTACGCATTGGTGGATTAATGAATATCTATCCGGCGATAGGAGCAGTGATGTTTGCGCTGGTCGTAGTAATGACAATGTTTTCGGCCATGACGTTTGACCCTCGTTTATTGTGGGATCGTGAGCCAGATTCAAGCCGTGAGGAAAGACTGCAGCATGGAAAATAAGAGCGGAGAAGCGAAGGTGCAAAAGGTGAAAAACTGGTCACCGGTGTGGATCTTCCCGATAGTAACGGCGCTCATTGGCGCCTGGATTCTTTTTTATCACTATAGTCACCAGGGGCCGGAAGTGACCCTGATTACGACTAACGCAGAGGGAATTGAAGGGGGGAAAACCCGGATCAAAAGCCGCAGCGTTGATGTCGGCGTGATTGAAAGCGCAACGCTGACGGATGACCTGACCCACGTGGAAGTTAAAGCCCGGTTGAATTCAGGCATGGAAAAACTGCTGCACCAGGATTCGGTATTTTGGGTGGTTAAACCGCAGGTAGGTCGTGAAGGGATTAGCGGTCTGGGGACGTTGCTATCCGGCGCCTATATCGAACTGCAGCCGGGTACCAAAGGTTCTGTCCCGGCGCAGTACCCGCTGTTGGATTCACCGCCGTTGGCATCCCCTGATGCAAAAGGTATTCGTATCCTGCTGGAAAGCAGTAAAGCGGGTCAGCTTTCTCCCGGCGATCCGGTGCTTTTCCGCGGCTATCGCGTAGGTTCAGTTGAAACCAGCACCTTCGATGCGCAAAAACGGAACATTACTTATCAACTGTTTATCAGCGCGCCTAACGATCGGCTGGTAACCAATAACGTACGCTTCTGGAAGGATAGCGGTATTGCGGTAGATCTAACCGCTGCGGGTATGCGCGTTGAAATGGGATCGCTGTCGACCCTGTTTGGCGGCGGCGTCAGCTTTGATATTCCCGAAGGGCTGCCGCTAGGTGAGCCGGTGGCGAATAAAACCGAATATCATCTGTTTGACGATCAGCGCAGCATTCAGGATTCGGTGTTTACTCAGCATATTGACTACGTAATGTTCTTTAAAGATTCGATTCGCGGTCTGCAGCCCGGCGCGCCGGTTGAGTTCCGCGGTATCCGCCTTGGGACCGTGGGTAAAGTACCGTTCTTTATCCCTGGCCTGAAGCAGAACTTAAACGACGACTATCGTATTCCGGTCGAAGTGCGGATTGAGCCTGAACGCCTGATCAATCAATTAGGCGCCGATCCTGACATTCGTAAGCATATCGATGATCTGATGAACCGTGGACTGCGTGGTTCACTTAAAACCGGTAACCTGGTCACCGGGGCGCTGTATATCGATCTCGACTTCTACCCGAAAGCGCCAGCGCGCGGCAAGTTCCAGGAGTTTGGCGGTTATCCGATTATTCCAACCGTGAGCGGTGGCCTGGCGCAGATTCAGCAGCGCCTGATGGACGCGCTGGATAAGATTAATAATCTGCCCATTAACCCGCTGCTGGAGCAGGCAACCAGTACGCTGGCGCAAAGTGAAAAAACGATGCAGCACGTACAGGCGACGCTGGATAGTCTGAACAAGATAACGTCAAGTCAGTCGATGCAGCAGCTACCGGGCGATATGCAGAATACGTTGCGTGAACTTAATCGTAGTATGCAGGGCTTCCAGCCGGGATCGGCGGCATACAATAAGATGGTTGCGGATATGCAGCGTCTCGATCAGGTTCTTCGTGAACTGCAGCCGGTACTGAAAACGCTCAATGATAAGAGCAATGCGCTGGTATTTGAGGCGAAGGATAAAAAAGATCCGCAGCCGAAGGGAGCGAAATAATGAAGAAATGGCTAATAGCGGCGGCGGTTTGCGCGCTGACGGCATGCAGCAGCGGCGGCGACAGTAAAACTTACTATCAGCTTCCGGTGGCGCAGGGAGGCGCGCAAAGCGCCGCCCACCAAAGCAAAAATTTGCTGTGGGTCGAGCAGGTGAGCATTCCAGATTATCTGGCCGGTAACGGGGTGGTTTATCAGACCACCGATGTCCAGTATGTGATTGCCAACAACAATCTGTGGGCTAGCCCGCTCGATCAACAGCTGAGAACGACGCTGGTGGCGAACCTTAGCAACCAGCTACCGGGATGGGTTGTCGCTTCTCAACCGCTGGGTAGCGAGCAGGATACGCTGAACGTCTCCGTTAGTGGTTTTCACGGTCGTTACGATGGCCGGGTAATCGTCAGCGGCGAGTGGCTGTTGAAGCATCAGGGGCAGCTGATCAAGCGGCCGTTCCATATTGAACTTAAGCAGCAAGAGGATGGCTACGACGCGATGGTGAAAACCTTAGCTCAGGCCTGGACTCAGGAAGCAACCGCAATTGCCAGCGAGCTAAACCGCCTGCCATAAGTAAAATTCATAAGAGTAAAAAGCCGCTGCGAGAACGAAAATCGCAGCGGCTTTTTTGTTTGTCTCATCAGATTGTTACTTGTGCTGGTTCACAGTTTTTGTACAAACGAACTTTCTTGTAGCTCACAAATATGACAATGGCGTGAATTTTGCGCATTGACGCTATCCCTGATTCGCGGTATTCGTTAACCGTGGTTGCGTATTAAGTGACCATTGTTTTCTTTTCCACCAGATCAAAGAATGAGGGAAACGAGGCATGAAGAGACAAAAACGAGATCGCCTGGAACGGGCACATCAGCGTGGGTACCAGGCCGGTATTACCGGAAGGTCGAAGGAAATGTGTCCTTACCAGACCTTAAACCAAAGGTCTTATTGGCTAGGAGGCTGGCGAGAAGCCATGGAGGACAGGGTACAAACTGCCTGACTGTCTCTTTAAAAAGAAGCCTCCGCTGCGCGGGGGCTTCGCCTTTTCTAACGCGTCACTGCTTATCAGAATGCGGAAGTGTCCTGGAACAGGCCCACTTTCAGGTCGGTCGCGGTGTAAATCAGACGCCCGTCAACCAGCACTTCGCCATCCGCCAGGCCCATAATCAAACGACGGTTTATCACGCGTTTGAAATGAATACGGTAGGTCACTTTCTTCGCCGTTGGCAGTATCTGGCCGGTGAGTTTAACTTCACCGACGCCTAATGCACGCCCTTTACCTTCGCCGCCTAACCAGCCCAGGTAGAAGCCAACCAGCTGCCACATGGCATCCAGACCCAGGCAGCCCGGCATTACCGGGTCACCAATAAAATGGCAACCGAAGAACCACAGGTCCGGGTTAATATCGAGTTCTGCCTCAACATAACCCTTGTCATAGTTACCACCGGTTTCGCTCATTTTGATGACGCGGTCCATCATCAGCATACTTGGCGCCGGCAGCTGTGGGCCTTTCGCACCAAATAGTTCACCACGACCAGAGGCAAGAAGGTCTTCTTTCGTATAGGATTCGCGTTTATCTACCATGTTTTCAGTAAGCCTTATTTTGAGTTCGGGACGCAGGATAGCTAACACGTGTACGCTGAACAAGTCCGATCAGTTCGAACCTGAACCGCCTAACCAGCGTAGCGGCCACGGAAAGCGATGACGACTCTCTTGCTGTGTCGCCTGCGCAATTCGTTCCTGAATGGTTTGCCGTAAAGTTTGTCCTTCGCCGTCCCAGAGCAGCTGGGTCAGAATGGGCAGCGCTTCCGACACGTCATCGACTGCCCAAATAAAGAACTGTTCATCCGCAACGGCCTGCTGCAGTTCCTGCGCCAGGCTCAGATGACGAACGTTGGCGGAGGGGATGATGACGCCCTGTTTACCGGTCAGCCCACGCTGCTGGCAAATAGCGAAGAAGCCCTCAATTTTTTCGTTGAGCCCGCCAACCGGCTGTACGCGACCAAACTGATCGACAGAGCCGGTAACGGCGATGCTCTGATTAATCGGTACATTGGCCAGCGAACTGATCAGCGCGCACAGTTCGGCCATGGAGGCGCTATCGCCATCCACTTCGCTGTAGGACTGCTCGAAGGTCAGGGAGGCGGTGAAGGGAAGCTGTTGTTCGAGCTCCAGCTCGGACATCAGAAACGCCTGCATGATCATCATACCTTTTGCATGAATGTTACCGCCCAGCTCGGCCTTACGTTCAACGTCGATGAATTCGCCGTCGCCAATATGCACGACGCAGCTGATACGCGAAGGCTCGCCAAACGCGCGAGGGTGACCCGGAAACTCAATGACAGAAAGTGCGTTGATTTGTCCTACGCATTCGCCTTCGGTTTCGATCAGGATTTGCTCCTGCAGGATTTCATCCTGGATGCGCTCAGCAAGATAGCCCTCGCGCCACAGACGACGCTCCAGCATGGTTTGTATCTCTTCGGCGCTAATCTCTTCACCATCACAGAACGCGGCAGCTTCTCGAAGCTGGCGGGCAATCCAGAGAACGCACAGCGGCAAAGTTTCCTGATCGCCGGTATAACGCGCGCCTTCCTGAATCAGCAGCGGCCAGGCGTTAGCGGACAGTCCCGGAAGTTCAAGCTGTTGAGCATTTTGCCAGACCCACTGGCACCATTGCTTCAGCGTCTCTGCATCAGCAATTTGCAGGTTATCTTCATATTCGCTGTAGATAGCCTGCGCAGAAAGCTCGGGTTCCATCTCCTGGAAATCAGCCAGGGATTCCCGCTCGCCGACGAGGATCACTTTCAGGCTCAGGGGCATAGAAGGGATGCTCACCGGAAGAGGGCGAGATTCATCGAATGACAGCCAGTCAAAACGCTGGCGGGCCACCATATTTTTTAGCCGCATCCACAGTAGGGGCTGAGCCAGTAAGGCGCGCAGGGAGAGAATCAATACGCCGCCGTTGGCGCGATGGACCAGACCGGGTTGTAAGGTGATCTCACCATTAAACTGGCGCACGCAGCCAAACAGCTGCTCTGCTTCGATCCAGTCAGCGGCTTCGACCGGAGCAACGCTGGCGAAATTATCTTCAGCAGTCTGCGCTGGCGTAAGAGAGATTTTTCCGCCATCAACCTGATAGTGAACGCCACAGAGCGTTGCTGCCGGTTGATGTAAAGTTCGGGTTTCATTAGCTAGCCATTGCAGGTACTCCGGTTCTTCCGGAATTTTAACCAGCATAAATGGCGAAATGGCTGGAGTGACCAGTAGCTGCTCCAGGGCATAAAAGAGACGGGGTTGCAGTTCGCCTGAGAGGGATTCCTCTGCGTGAGCCAGGTCGGCTTGTGCAAACAGCGCCTGATAACTTTCCGTATCAGGAGCAAGGTCGTTTCGGGTAAGTTTCGTAATGGTCAAAGTCGCTGTTTTTTAGTCAGATGTAAAACGCGCGATTATACATTATGCGGCGTCTGAGCACACGGGGGATTGCGATTGTCGTGGTGATAACGAATCTACCAACATCACGAAAGATGATTTATTCTCAGCACATCAGGAAAAAACTGATATCCTGAAATGAGTTACACGGTCACATTGAGATCGCAATGAAATATCAACAACTGGAAAATCTTGAAAGCGGCTGGAAATGGACTTATCTGGTAAAAAAGCATCGGGAAGGTGAGCTTATTACCCGCTACATTGAAGCCAGCGCTGCGCAAGCCGCGGTCGATTTATTACTGACGCTCGAAAATGAACCCGTGCTGGTGAATACCTGGATTGAGCAGCATATGAATCCAGAGCTAGTGAACCGCATGAAGCAGACTATCCGCGCCCGACGTAAGCGTCACTTCAACGCGGAGCATCAGCATACGCGTAAAAAGTCTATCGACCTTGAATTCGTGGTCTGGCAGCGCCTTGCAGGTCTGGCGCAAAGACGGGGTAAAACGCTGTCGGAAACTATCGTGCAGTTGATTGAGGATGCTGAGCATAAAGAGAAGTATGCCAGCAAGATGTCCAGCCTGAAGCATGATTTGCAGGTGCTGTTAGGTAAAGAGTAGCGATGCAGGCACCGGGATTCCGCTGCTGTTTTTTGAACGCGGAATTTAAGCCAAAAAAAACCCCGCATTGCGGGGTTTTTTATTGACGATATAACTTAAGCCTGCGGCTGAGTTACAACGTCTTTGTAGCCTTTAACTTCGATCTCTACGCGACGATCCGGACCCAGGCAGTCAATCAGAGCTGCACGAGCTTTCACGTTGTCACAGGTGTTGCCAGTAACCGGGTTGGATTCACCCATACCGCGAGCGGAGATTTTGCTAGCCGGGATACCTTTGGATACCAGGTAATCAACAACGGACTGAGCACGTTTCTCAGACAGCTGCTGGTTGTAGGCATCAGAACCGATACGGTCGGTGTAGCCCAGAACAACTGCGGAACCGTCTTTCGGATCCATGTTGCTCAGCTGGGTGTACAGCTGATCCAGAGCCTGCTGGCCTTCTGGTTTCAGAGTAGATTTGTTGAAGTTGAACAGAACGTCAGACTTCAGGGTGAAGTGCTTGGTAGTCACTTCTGGAGCCGGAGCCGGAGCCGGAGCTACAACCGGAGCAACATCGTCCTGACCGAAACGGTAGGAAACGCCCAGGCTCAGCATGCCGTTATCAGGACGGGTACCAACGGTGCCAGCGTCGCCGATGTTGTTAACCCACTGGTATTCCAGACGGGTTGCGATGTCACGAGTAACAGCCCACTCTAAGCCGCCCGCGAATACCGGGGATACGCCAGTGTCGTGTTCGCTACGGGAAACGCCGGTAGAAGCGTAGTTACCTTTGGAGTCTGCGCGCCAAACCATACCACCCAGACGGGTATAGATATCCAGATCGTCAGTGATCGGGTAACCCAGTTTAGCAGTCAGCTGAACGCCCTGAGCTTTGAAAGCGCCGTTGTCAACGCTGCCTTTATAAGCCATACGGCCCAGCCAGTCGTAGCCCATTTCAAAACCGAGGTACGGGTTAACCTGGTAACCACCGAACGCACCAGCACCCAGCTGATCGTTACGAACCGGACCATTGTTACCTTTGAAACCGTTACCGTAGAAACCGGTATCGTGATACTGGGACCAGCCCAGTTTAGCACCTGCGTACCAGGTGTTATCTTTCGGAGCGGCCTGCGCTACGGTAGCGAAGCCAGCCAGTGCCACTGCAATCGCGATAGCTGTCTTTTTCATTTTTTGCGCCTCATTATCATCCAAAATTCGCCATGAAGGTTCAGAAGACCTCACGGTTAAATCCTTCACCCGGGGCGTGACTTGTTGTTAACTATGCTGATACATGCAGCGTAAGCCGATCACCCCTGGCGATGTAAAGTCTACAACTTAGTTCGAAACTTACAAGTGTGAACTCCGTCAGGCATATGAAAAAAAAGGGTTGTGTACGCTATGTTTAACAAATACGGTTGAACTTGTTCGGAGCAAAAAAAGTCGCGAAGCCGCATCAGACAAGCATTTTAACAAAAATGCCCATCAAGAAAGCCCATCTCGCGTCAGGGCAAAAAAAATTCCAGGATTAATCCTAAACTCGGTTAATGATACAGATTTGAGTGAATTTTTAGCCCGGAAAGTTGTCTGCCTGGCTGATCGGTATTTCTTACTGGGCGCATGATAAAGCCCATCGCGTGACCCTCTTCTGCAGCGGCAACCAGTCGTTCATGTTCCTCAATGCTCAGTTCTTCTGATAGCCAGCCAATAACGACGCTATAATTTCCGGTGCGAAGTGAGCGAACCATTGACTCCAGGGTATTAGCGGGGGAGAGCTGGCTGATCTGCATAACCTTGGACAGCGGTAAACCGGATGACTGCACCCATTCACGGCTTAGCTTCTGCCGTGGAGTCAGCCAGAGCTGCCAGCGGGACTGCTGACCAAGCTGTTGTAATAAAGGAAGCAATAGTAGCTGCGTCATCATAGGCTGATCTTCGCGATAGACTATTTCACTGATCAGCCCGTTAGCTGGCTGTTCGGCAGCGTCATGAGAGCGACGACGTACTGAAGTAGAAGTCAGTGGTGAACGATTTGCGTGAGCTGATGTAAACATAGTCTATCCCGCCTGTGGGTTACTGTATACATATACAGTATATGCGACAGGGTGAAAGATCAACTCTATTTTCTCTGTTTCTGGATGAAATTTGTACATCTCAGGGGGTAAGTAAGCGCCGATAGTGTCGGATGTCAGCGCGTACATCATGTGAATTCATCGTTGTCGCGCTTTTTACCTGGATAAATTTTTCTCACAAATGATGACGTTAACCGTATACGAGTGACCAGAGATACCTGACACTTTGTGCTCTAATGTGATTAATATTAATTAAGCATTTTACTTTTCCTGCTTTTGACTTCATCAAAAGGCTATTTTCTGAAAGCCGCTCGCAAAAAAACAAGCTGATTAAAATAAAGAGATAATTCATGTTGCCGCATGAAGAGAAGTCACTTATTTTCTTTATTAACGGATCCGTTAGCAAATTTATGTCTTATTTACATGATTAACAAAGGAATAATCATGAAGAAACTTGTATGTTTTAGGATCCATCAGTTTCGGGCATGTTTGACTCCATTAGGAAAAATAAGCTGTCGGCCCTTATTTGGTGGCTATAGCCTGGCGATAGACAACACCGTATTTGCCATGATGGCCGAGGGGGAAATCTATCTTCGGGTTTGTGAGCAGAGCGCGGAGTACCGCGTGGCGCATAAAAACCCGCTTTTGAAAATGCAGAAGAATGGTCGTCTGGTCGCGCTGAAGTATTATCATATTGATGAAGGGCTTTGGCAGGATAGCAATATGCTTTTTCATTTATCAGCGCTGTCATTACAGAGCGCTCGCTATGAAAAACATCGGCAGCGGCATTCCGGGAGATTGAAAAATTTGCCAAATATCAGTTTTCACATGGAGCTACAGTTGATTAATTCAGGCATCACCGATGAATTAACGCTGCGTAAGATTGGGGCAAAAGAAGCCTGGCTGAGGTTACGGAAAATGAATAAAGCGCTAACGGTTAATATTCTTTATTGCCTACAGGGAGCCATTGCCGGCGTACATGCGGCCACGCTCCCAACGCAACAGCGTCAGGAGCTTGAGGCGTGGGCGGCGGAACAGATGCAGGAGAGGGAGGCCTATTCAGGTTGAATCTCAACCTGTCGCTGTAGCCGACAAATCTCTGGCAGCAGCACCAGAAGCAGTCCGATTTGTTGAAGCACCAGCGGCTCCTTGCTCTCGGCACGGGGGTCGAGATGCTGTATCCGGGTCTGCAGGCTTGCTAGAGCTTGCTGTACCCGCTGCTCATCGGCCGGCGAGTGGTGCAGCGCGTCATCAACATAACAAACGGCATCGTCCAGCAGCGCCAGGATATCTGGCGTTGTCAGCTTTTCCCTATGGGCGCCCAGGGCTGAAATATAGCTGGTAAAAGTGTGGTTCAGGCACAACAAACGAAACGCGGTTTCTCGAATTTGCGAGCCCGCTCTTGGTTCAGTTGATAAGTTTGAGACTACTGATGCCAATTCACCGTCCCTGTTGTGCGCGGCTCTTCGCGCAATGCGATAGGCAAGGCGGTTGTCGCGTCCCTGATGATATTGCTCAAGTATGGCGTCTAAATACCGGCAGTTAGCGTTGATTGCTTGTTCGAGTACTCGCGGCAGATTGCGGAATTTCCAGTCAGGCCAAATAAAGCTGACAGCGGCCCAGGCGATAGCGCAGCCGATCAGCGTATCAAATATGCGCGGTAGGGCGACTTCAAAACCTTCACCCAGGAGGTTGAAGCAAAGTAAAACCAGGAGGGTAATGAACATTGTCGCATGGGCGTACTGCACATTACGGAAAGCGAAGAACAGCACGCCGGTTAAAACAATTAAAAACAGCTGGCCTTCAACGGACGGAACGAGAAGGAGCACCGGGAGACCTATCGCCACGCCGATGAGAGTACCGATTATCCTTAACGCCAGCCGGTGTCGAGTCGCGTTATAGTTTGGCTGGCAAACAAACAGGCTGGTCAGCAATATCCAGTAACCATGATTCAGCCCGGTCAGCTGGATAAAAGCGTAGCCAGCGCACAGGACCAACGACATACGAACCGCATGGCGAAACAGGGCGGACTCGGGGGACATATTACTGCGTAAGCGCAGCCAGACATCGCCAAAACCGCCAGGCTGGTCGTCAGCCAGCAGGTTTTCCGTGTTGTTACTGAACTGCGCGGTGGTCTGGACAGATTCAATTGTCGCCAGCTGGGCGTCAATTGCGCGTAGGTTATTAAGCAAAAACCCTAGTGCCTTAATCTGTTCTGCCGGCGCGCCGCTGGCTTTTACGCGATCGAGCGCGGCGTCAAGGTGCATAAAAGCGCGCTCAAAGTGAGTATCGTGAAGGTAGGGTTCGCGTAGCAGGATGGCACGAGACAGTTTCTGGCAGGCCTGCGCCTGCATGGACAGCATTCGCTGGAAGCGGAACATCACGTCGCTGTAACGAAAGCGATCGCGCAGCGTTTGGTATTGAATATGCGAAGAGCTAGCGCGTTCGTGGATATCCTGCGCCACGAAGTAATACTGCAGGGTGCGACGCGTTCCGCGCTGCCCGCGATCCCCGCGCAGGCGCGTCAGCAGGGAAACTTTGGTCTGATTCAGGGTTGCCACTAGCTGGCCGTTGGCTATGGCCAGGTCATACAGAGGAGCCTGGCTTTCATCTTCAATATCCGGATCGAACAGGCGCGATTTAAGTTCCAGATAGTGCGCCAACTGCTCGTAGCTGCGTGCAAGGTTATCCTGAAGGGGACGGATGGGGAAAATAAGATGCCCTGCGAGGGTGAGTAAGTTGTACCACACCGCCCCGGCCAGCAAAAACAGCGGCTGGAGATACCAGTGGCTATAAAGCGTTACCCCCAGCATGGTATAGATGGCGATTAACAAGGCACCAAAGGCGATTGTGGCATAGCGCTGGCCCAGCCCGCCGAGCAAAATAAAGCCGATGGTAGAAACGGTTAATCCTGCTGCGAATAACCACGGCCAGGGAAAGAGCAGTTCCACCGAGGCCGAGGCAATAAAAAAGCACACGAGGGTAATGGCCAGATTACGCAGACGTCCTGTCAGGCGGTCATCAAGGTCGGTCAGCGCCGCTGCCACGACCCCAAGCGTTAAAGGAATCGTGAGTTTTACTTCGCCAAGCCACCAGGGAAACGCGGTCGTGCCGCAGAGGGCGATAAAAATCCTGATGTTATATAACCAGGCGCTGTTCCGGGTATAGCGGCGTAGCAGGGGGGTGAGCATTTCTGTGTTCCATTCAGTTACTGAAAGCGGCGGCGCGCATTGGCTTCACGCGCAGCACGAGCGGTCTCGACGGAGACGACTCGACGGCCTACTGGCCATAAAGCAATAGCGGCGATTTTGAAATTGGCGATGCCAACCGGAATGCCGATGATGGTCAGGCATTGTGCGATACCACAAAAGATGTGCATCAGGCACAGCCACCAGCCAAAGAAAATAAACCATAAAATATTCAATAGTGTCCCGCCCGCGTTTAGCAGGCTATTCTTTCCCTGAGGATCGAGTTCATCAACATGAACGGCTTCATTACCATAGGGTAGAAGAGAGAGTTTTGTTATCTCCCAGCAGGAGCGGGTGAGAGGTAGCGTAAAGATCAGCACGATGCTGACCAACGTCGCCAGAAGCCAGCCGAGCGTGGTGGCGAATCCGCCAAGGATAAAGTTTAAAATATTCAGAACGGTACGCATAAACCCTCTGTTTAATTCCGTGGATAATAAGGCCCGGCCATTGTAGCGTTTTTTACGCTGGAGCACCCGGTCGCTGGCGGTTAAACTTAAAAACATCCAACCTGATTGAAATTCGACATTATATGGAACTTAGAGCGACAACATTGGGCAAGCGCATGGCTCAGCATCCTTATGATAGGGTGCAACTTCTTAATGCCGGAGTAAAGGTTTCCGGCGACAGTCATGAATATCTTATACCTTTCAATCAGTTATTATCAATTCATTGCAAGCGTGGTCTGGTATGGGGGGAACTGGAATTTATCCTGCCGGGCGAGAAAGTTGTGCGTTTGCATGGCACCGAATGGAATGAAACCCAGCGTTTTTACCATCATTTGAACACGCTCTGGCAGCAGTGGAGCGAGGAAATGAGCGATATCGCCGCTGATGTCCTTCGCCAGCAGCTGGCTGACGTGGCGCGTTCCAGCGCAGAGGGGAAGTGGTTGACGCGTCAGCAGGTGACCGATATCCAGCGTAAAATACGCCATGCGCTTGGCGGATTACCTGTGCCAACAGCCCGTCTTGATGCTTTCGATAACTGCCGCGAGTTATGGCGGCAATGTCAGAGTTGGTTGAGTAATACCGAAAAAGCCAGGCTCGAGCATAATCAAACGTTTACTGAATCAATGCTGGAACAATACCGCGGCTTTTTTGCCGCGGTAGAATCATCGCCACTGAATCCGGCTCAGGCGCGCGCAGTGGTGAACGGCGAGCGTTCGTTGTTAGTGCTGGCAGGTGCCGGAAGCGGTAAAACTTCCGTATTAGTGGCGCGCGCTGGCTGGCTATTGACTCGTGGCGAAGCGGCGGCCGAGCAAATTCTGCTCCTGGCATTTGGTCGACAAGCCGCGCAGGAGATGGATGAGCGCATCCGCGAGCGCCTGGGTACTGAAGAGATCTCTGCGCGCACTTTTCATTCCCTGGCTCTGTATATTATTCAGCAGGGCAGTAAAAAAGCTCCGACGATCAGCAAGCTGGAGAACGACAGCGCCGCGCGGCAAAAACTCTTAGTTCAGAGCTGGCAGCAGCAGTGCCAGGAGAAAAAAGCGCAGGCGAAAGGCTGGCGACTGTGGCTGGAAGAAGAAATGGACTGGCAGATCCCAGAAGGGGATTTTTGGCAGGATAAAACGCTGCAGCGTCGTATCGCCAGTCGCCTTGATCGCTGGGTTAGCCTGATGCGTATGCATGGCGGCTCGCAGGCGGAAATGATTGCCGGAGCGCCTGAAGAGGTACGTGATCTTTTTGGCAAGCGCGTCAAGCTGATGGCCCCTTTGCTAAAAGCGTGGAAAACGGCGTTAAAAGATGAAAATGCCGTCGATTTTTCCGGCCTGATTCATCAGGCGATTAATGTTCTGGATAAGGGGCGCTTTGTCAGCCCGTGGAAGCATATTCTGGTGGATGAGTTTCAGGATATCTCACCGCAGCGGGCATCCCTACTCGCCGCGTTACGTCGGCAAAACACACAGACTACGCTGTTTGCCGTTGGCGATGACTGGCAGGCTATCTACCGTTTTAGCGGTGCTCAGCTCTCTTTAACAACGGCCTTTAATCACTATTTTGGCGAAGGAGATTGCTGCGCGCTGGATACGACGTACCGATTTAATAGTCGGATAGGAGAGGTCGCCAACGGGTTTATCCAACAAAATCCGCATCAGTTAACGAAACCGCTAAACAGCCTGGTCGCAGGGGACAAAAAAGCGGTGACGTTACTAGCGCAGGACAAACTCGACGATCTGCTTGATAAAATGAGCGGTTATGTCAAACGAGAACAGCGGATTTTGTTGTTAGCTCGCTACCATCATTTGAAGCCGGCGGCGCTGGAGAAAGCCGCCACGCGCTGGCCGCATCTGCATCTCGATTTTATGACTATTCATGCCAGCAAAGGGCAACAGGCAGATTACGTCATTATTCTTGGCCTTCAGGAGGGGGATGACGCGTTTCCCGCACCGGCGCGCGAGTCGATTATGGAGCAGGCGCTATTACCACAGCCGGAGGATTTTCCCGATGCCGAAGAGAGGCGTTTACTGTATGTCGCCATCACCCGCGCACGTCTACGCGTATGGTTATTGTTTAATAAAGAACAACCTTCGCCGTTTGTTGAAATGTTAGAGGCGCTGGGTGTCCCGGTAGCAAGAAAACCATAATGACTGGCGGCATGGCCGCCAGCAGGTTTTATTTCAGACGCTCTGCAAGGTAGCGTTGATAATCAGGGATCAGGATATCAACAGGGTCGTTGAAGTGCGGGGACTGGATAATAAAGTCGGCGGTCGAAACGTTGGTGGCGACGGGAATATTCCATACCGTTGCCAAACGTAATAACGCTTTCACATCCGGATCGTGCGGCACGGCATTCAGCGGATCCCAGAAAAAAATCAATACATCGATTTTACCTTCTGAAATCAGCGCTCCTACCTGCTGGTCGCCGCCCATGGGACCACTCAGCATCGCCTGCACCTCCAGCCCGGTTGCGCGTGACACCAGATTTCCGGTCGTTCCTGTTGCCGATAACGTGTGTTGCGCCAGCAGTTGCTGGTGGCGCTCGACCCATTTCATCAGCATATCTTTACAGTGATCGTGAGCGACCAGTGCAATATGCTTGCGCGCTGGCAATGTACGTGTTGTTAGTTCCATCATTTCATTCCACATTTTGGCCTGTAGATAGATTACTGGAAGTGATTGTTGCTGCAAGCGTCAGGATGAAAAAATTTGACGCATCTGTAGGTCAGGACTCATGCTGATTCATCCGGATTAGCATACACTTGGGCTAAATAGCAGGAGGATGATGATGAAAGAGAATGATATCGCAGGTATTCTGACCTCGACGCGGACTATCGCCCTGGTGGGAGCAAGCGACAAACCTGACCGCCCCAGCTACCGGGTGATGAAGTACCTTCTGGATCAGGGATATCACGTTATTCCCGTTTCCCCTAAGGTGGCAGGTACTACTCTTCTGGGGCAAAAGGGATATGCCACGCTTGCTGACGTGCCGGAAAAAGTAGATATGGTCGATGTTTTCCGTAACTCGGAAGCGGCCTGGGGCGTTGCCCAGGAGGCGGTGGCTATCGGTGCGAAAACGCTGTGGCTACAGCTGGGGGTAATCAACGAACAGGCTGCTGTCCTCGCTCGGGATGCTGGACTTAACGTGGTGATGGATCGCTGTCCGGCGATTGAGATCCCTCGATTGGGACTAGCCCGATAAACCTAAAACCCCGCCTGACGGGGTTTTTTATTATCAATATTAATTAAGTTATATAGGGGCAGAATTTTAATTAAAACTACATCGAAACGTTTCTTTATTTAAAAATAAATCACATTATCTCTGTGGGTTTAACGGACACCTTCCTGACTTTATCTCCCTTATTACGAAAAATCTTCTCCGACAGATAATTTATTTTTTATAAATAAACCATAGAAAATACATGGGGAATCCTTGTAAAATATTTTAAAGTTTAAAAAAATAATTGTTTTTTCTCATGTCATTTATATGACTAATATCACAGATATTTTTCGGGTAGCGCTTGAAAGCAGGTTTGGTGATATAGGAAATGTATTATCCATAATTTTATCTTCATTGTAATAACCGTGAGTAACGATTTTAATTATAGCCTTAATTAACATTTTAAAATGTAAGATTATTATTTTAACTTGTTGTAATTTAATGTTTTTTATTTATTTCAGAATGTAAATCATCTGTTTGCCTTTAACCTTGCGGGACGCCGGGAACTGGTATATCTAATAAGGTGCATAATTAAGAATTATCTCATACCTCTGACTGCGTCTTCATCTCAAGGGTGCAACCTGATGAAAAATATAAATGTGACAGTGAAAGAAACAGGTGTTGAATACACCGTTGATGGCAATCAAATTAATCTCAATACGCAGTCAGTGGTTCTCCTGCACGTTAAACGTGAGGATATAAGTTCGTATACCCGCCAAGGTAATGATCTTGTTCTAAAACTCCATAACGGTGACACCGTTACAATTAAAAACTTTTTCGTTGTGGATGAGCATGGGCAGCACAGTGATTTGGTTCTTATGGATGATGAGACCGGCGCATTATGGTGGTTGGAAGGCGCGGGTACCGATGGAGCACACTATTCGCTGATTAGCGATCTTTCAGAAGTCATCGCGACCGGTGGCGCAGGACAAAGTATTGCTGGTTGGATCATGGCGGGCGCGGCTTTGCTGGGCATTGCGGCAATGTTCGCCGGCACCTCAAACAAAGACCACCACTCTTCGGTCTCTGAAAGCGACTCAGATGCTGATAGTGACTCGGACTCCGATAGTGATACGGATTCGGACAGCGATTCGGACTCCGACAGCGACTCCGATTCGGATAGTGATTCGGATTCTGACAGCGACTCCGATTCAGATTCAGATTCAGATTCAGATAGTGACTCTGATAGCGATGGCGACTCCGATGCCGATAGCGATTCGGATTCTGACAGCGACTCAGATACCGAGTTACCTACCGCGGCAGAGAATATTACGGTGAATGACAATGTCGGTCCCATCACCGGCGTTCTGCATTCTGGAGATGTAACCGACGATACGACCCCAGAGATTAAAGGAACGGCAGAAGCAGGGGCAACAATAACGATTTACGACGGCGATACCGTACTAGGTACTGTCGTGGTGGATGAGAATGGCAACTGGAGCTTCACTTTACCGGAGCTGAGCGAGGGGACCCACAACCTCAGCGCGACGGTGACCGACAAAGCCGGGAACGTCAGCGAGCGTTCACCGGCGTTTGAGCTGACGATAGATACCACTGCGCCCGCTGCCAGCGCTCCACAGGTAACCGATGACGTAGCTGAGCACACTGGTCCGCTGCAGAGCGGAGATCTGACCAACGACACCACGCCGACCCTGAGCGGCACAGCGGAAGCGGGCGCTACGGTCACGATCTATGACGGCGACACCGTGCTGGGCACCGTGATTGCGGGTGTTGACGGGCGCTGGAGCTTTACTCCGGAAGCGCTGGCCGAAGGTAGCCACAGCCTGAGCACCACGGTGACCGACAAAGCCGGGAGCGTCAGCGAGCGTTCACCGGCGTTTGAACTTACGGTGGACACTACGGTGGTGCCGGTCAGCGATCTGAAGGTGACTGATAATGCAGGTGAAGAAACAGGCATTCTCAACAACGGCAGCGTAACGGATGATGATACGCCGACCCTGAGCGGCACGGCGGAAGCGGGTGCCACGGTCACAATTTATGACGGTGATACCGTCCTGGGCACTGCGATAGCGGGCGAGGATGGCCGCTGGAGCTTTACCCCGGGAGCGCTGACCGAAGGTAGCCACAGCCTGAGCACGACGGTGACCGACAAGGCCGGGAACGTCAGCGAGCGTTCCCCGATATTTGAATTGACTGTCGATCTCAGCGATGACTCGGATTCCGACAGCGATTCGGACTCCGACAGTGACTCGGATTCGGACAGCGACTCCGATTCCGACAGCGACTCGGACTCTGACAGCGATTCGGACTCTGACAGCGACTCTGACTCGGACAGCGACTCGGATTCGGACAGTGACTCGGATTCCGACAGCGATTCGGACTCGGACAGTGATTCGGATTCTGACAGCGATTCGGATTCCGACAGCGACTCGGATTCGGACAGTGACTCGGATTCCGACAGCGATTCGGACTCTGACAGCGACTCCGATTCCGACAG